>NZ_QEES01000003.1 GCF_003115775.1 Cellulomonas sp. WB94 | reverse complement strand
AAGAACGCGGTCAGGAACACCCCGGAGATGAGCAGGACGACGAAGCTGAACAGCGCGATCTCACCGAGCAGGAACGACCAGTGGTCGGGGAAGATCTTGCGGGCGAACGCCTTGACGGCGGTCCCGATCCCGGTGCGCTGGTCGAGGTAGTCCGCGGTCGCCGCTGCGGGCCCTGCGCCGCGCGAGGTGGTCGTGCTCACTTGAGGCGCTCCCAGAAGCTCGGTCCGACAGGTTCGTGGAAGTCCGACTGCGCGACGAGGTAGCCCTCGGCGTCGACCTCGATGGGCAGCTGCGGCAGGGGCCGCTTGGCCGGCCCGAAGACCACCTTGGCACCGTCCGCCACGTCGAACGTGGACTGGTGGCAGGGGCACAGCAGGTGGTGCGTCTGCTGCTCGTACAGCGCGACGGGGCAACCGACGTGGGTGCAGATCTTCGAGTACGCGACGATGCCGTCGTACGACCAGCCCTTGCGGTCGTCCGCCTCCTTGAGGTCGCGCGGGTCGAGACGGACGAGCAGGACCACGGCCTTGGCCTTCTCGTCGAGCGGGTGCTCGGCCTCCTCGAGGTCCGCGGGGATGACGTGGAACACGGAGCCGATCGTCACGTCGGAGGCCTTGATTGGCTGGCCCGACGGATCCTTGGCGAGCTTCGTGCCCTTCTTCCACCACGTGTGCTTGTACTTCGAGACGTCCCAGTCCTCGCCGACGTTGCCGATCAGCGGCAGGACGATGGTCAGCGGGAACAGCGCGAGTGCCGACACGAGGGCGCCCTTGAGGATCCCGCGGCGACCGATGCCGGAGTCGGCGGCACCCTCGGACAGGACCTCGATCGCCGCCGCACGCGTCTCGTCGGAGCTGCGCTGCGGGTGGCGCTCCTCGGACTTCTCGTGGTCGTTCATGATGGACTTCGCCCAGTGGACGGCCGCGGTGCCGATGCCGCCGAGCGCGAAGAACAGCGTCAGGCCGAGCAAGAGGTTCGACGTCCGCATGCTGGCGACGGTCTGGCCGGGCGGGGCGGCGAAGTACGCGACGACGAACCCGATGGTGCCGAGGATCGAGACCGTGAGCATCACGACGACCTGACGCTCGGCGCGCTTGTCCGCGGCGGGGTCGACGTCGGACCGGCGGTCGTGGTGCTCGGGGTGACCGGGGTTCTCGAACCGGTCGGGGACCGTCTGCCGTGCCGGGACGACCTCGTTCGACGCCTGGTGGCCGGGGTTCACGTGCGTGCTCACGAGGACTTCGCTCCGATCCAGACGGCCGCGCCGATCAGCAGGCCGATGCCGATGACCCACACCCACAGGCCCTCACCGACCGGCCCGATGGACCCGAGGGTCGACCCGCCGGGGGAGCCCTGCTTCTGTGCGTCGAGGTACGCGATGACGTCGCGCTTGTCCTGCGCCGACAGGTTGGCGCTGTTGAAGACCGGCATCGACTGCGGGCCCGTCAGCATCGCCTCGAAGATGTGCGTGGGTGTCGTCGCCATGAGCGTCGGTGCGAACTTGCCCTCCGAGAGCGGGCCGCCGATGCCGACGGCGTTGTGGCACATCGCGCAGTTCGTGCGGAACAGCGCCATGCCGTTGGCGACGTTGCCCTTGGCCGGGTCGACGTCGTCCGCCGAGGGGATCGACGGACCGGCGCCGAGCGACGCGACGTAGGCCGCGAGCTGCTCGATCTGCGCGGCGTCGAACTGCACCTCCTTGGCCTCGACCTGCGGACCGCTCATCTGTGCGGGCATGCGACCCGTGCCGACCTGGAAGTCCACCGCCGCGGCGCCGACACCGACGAGCGACGGTGCACTTGCGGTTCCCTCGGCCGAGGCGCCGTGGCACGTGGCGCAGTTGGCCTGGAACAGCTTCTTGCCGGTCGCGACGTCGTTCGTGCTGGTCGCCGCGGGGGCGGCGTCGGCAGTGGTCGGCGCCAGGACGGCGTACAGGCCGCCGGTGACCAGCAGCGCCAGCAGGAGCAGTGCGACCGGCGCATGCCGGGAGTGCCTGCGGGCTGCGAGTGCCTTCACGGATCGTTCCTCGTCTCGCACGTGGGGGTGGGGGCGGTGGGGACGCTGTGCGTCCGCCGGGAGATCAGCGCAGCAGGTAGATGACCGCGAACAGCGCGATCCAGACGACGTCGACGAAGTGCCAGTAGTACGACGTCACGATCGCCGTCGTGGCCTCGTGGTGGCCGAACCGCTTGGCCGCGAACGAGCGGCCGAGCAGGAACAGGAATGCCAGGAGCCCGCCGATGACGTGCAGGGCGTGGAACCCCGTCGTGAGGTAGAAGACGGAGCCGTAGGGGCTCGAGGCGATGGTCAGGCCCTCGCTCACGAGGCCGGCGTACTCGTACATCTGACCGCCGACGAACACGGCGCCCATGACGTACGTGAGGGTGACCCACTCGTTCATGCCCCAGCGCGCGGGCTGGAAGATCGAGCCGGTCCGGGACGGCTGGAACCGCTCGGCGGCCCAGACGCCCATCTGGCACGTGACCGACGACAGCACGAGCACTGTCGTGTTGATGGCGGCGAAGGTCAGGTTGAGCTTCGGCGTCTGTGCCGCCCACTCATCAGGCACCGCGCCGCGGAGACTGAAGTACATGGCGAACAGGCCGGCGAAGAACATGAGCTCGCTGGCGAGCCACACGATCGTTCCCACCGACACGGGGTTCGGCCGGTTGACGCTCACGTGTGGTGCGGTGCGGGGGGCAGCCGTTGCGGTCGACACGTTGGCCATTATGGCCGATCGGAGGCGCGCATGGGTCGTTAGGCCTAGATGACACTCACGGGATATGTCACATCGTCAGTTCCGGGTGGCCTCGGCGCGGCTGTCAGACGGCGTGAGCACCGGGCCGCCCCGACGTGCCAAGATGCCTTTCAGGCACGTCGACGACGAGTGAGGATGCATCATGGGAACCGCCGAGCAGCACGACCAGCCACGATCTGACGGCGTGGAGGGCACACGGGGCGCGGCCCCCGCGATCCTCTTGTACAGCGACGACGTCGACACGCGCGAGCAGGTCAGGCTCGCCGTGGGGTGCCGGCTGGGGCGCGGCGCGCCGGACATCCGGTGGGTCGAGGTGGCCACCGCCGCCGAGGTCATCCGCCAGGTCGAGCTCGGCGGGTTCGACCTGCTCGTGCTCGACGGCGAGGCGGGGAAGGTCGGCGGGATGGGCATCGCGCGCCAGCTCAAGGACGAGATCTACCAGTGCCCGCCGGTCCTGCTGCTGACCGGCCGCGAGCAGGACGCGTGGCTCGCGTCGTGGTCGCGGGCGGACGCGGTCGTGAGCCGGCCGATCGATCCCGTCAAGCTGCCCGTTGTCGTGGCCGACCTCATCGCTGCGCGTGCGCTGACGGCATGAGCATCACGGCGACGTGGTCCGACGTGCTGACGGCCCTCGTCGCGCGCACGGACCTCACGCCCCAGCAGGCTGCGTGGGCGATGGGCGAGATCATGACCGGGGACGCGTCTCCGGTGCAGGTCGCGGGGTTCCTGGTCGCACTGCGCAGCAAGGGAGAGACCGCGGAGGAGTTCGGCGCCCTCGCTGACACGATGCTCGCTCACGCGGTCCGGATCGAGGTCCCCGGGCGCACCGTCGACATCGTCGGCACGGGCGGGGACCGCGCTCACACCGTGAACATCTCGACGATGGCCTCGATCGTGATCGCCGGGACCGGTCTGCGCGTCGTCAAGCACGGCGGGCGTGCCTCGTCGTCGTCCACCGGGTCGGCGGACGTGCTCGAGGCGCTCGGCATCCGGCTCGACCACACTGTCGGGCGCGTCGCCGAGCTGGCGACCGAGGTCGGCATCACGTTCTGCTTCGCGCAGGTGTTCCACCCGTCGATGCGCCACGCCGCCGTCGCCCGCCGTGAGCTGGGCATCGCCACGGCGTTCAACTTTCTCGGCCCCGTCACCAATCCCGCGTCGCCCGCAGCCGCGGCCATCGGTGTCGCCGACGCGCGCATGGCCGTCCTCATGGCGAGCGTCCTGGCGGGGCGGGGGACGAGCGCGCTCGTCTTCCGCAACGACGACGGCCTCGACGAGCTCGCCCCCACGGCACCCTCGACCGTCTGGGAGGTGCGCGACGGCCTCGTGGTCGAGCACCGCTTCGATGCTGTGGTGGACCTCGGGCTCACCGCCCTCGAGATCGCGGACCTGCGTGGCGGCGCGTCGGAGCTCAACGCCGGCGTCGTCCGCGCCGTGCTGGCGGGGGAGCTCGTCCCCGCACGCGAGACGGTGCTGCTCAACGCCGCGGCGGGTCTGGTGGCTGACGGGACCCTGCCGGGCACCGCTCGCGGGACCCTCGTCGAGCGCCTGAGAGCCGGTCTGCGGCTCGCCGGCGAGTCGGTCGACTCCGGGGCCGCGCTCGACGTCCTCGAGCGGTGGAGGGCGGCCTCGGCCGCCTCCTGACCCCTGAGCGGTCGAGAGTCCGAAGTCGAAGGTCGGCCGTCGACCGTCGACCGTCGACCGTCGACTCGAGACTCAGTCGTCCAGGCCGAGCGAGAAGGCCTCGTCGAGGTCGTGCTTGGAGTAGGTCCGGAACGCGATGTACGTCTGCGTCCGGAGCACGCCCTCGACCTTGCTCAGGTGGTCGGCGATGACGTCGGCGAGCTGGTCGTGCTCGCGGACCCGCACGAGCGCGATGAGGTCGACCTCGCCGGTCACGGAGTAGACCTCGCTGACGCCGGGGACCTCCGCGATCGCCGCAGCGACCTCGGGGATGCGGGCGGCGTCGGTGTCGATGAGGACGATGGCAGTCAGCATGCGGCCATCATGCCGCGCCCACGGTGTCGGCGCGCACGCGTGACCCGGCATCGTCGGGCAGCGCTGCGGCGAGGTACGCCGAGACGGACGCCGCCGTGGCCTCGGCACCGGCGCACGACTGGGCGCCGCGCACCGGGCACGCCCACCCCTCGGGGACCTCGACGAGCCGCACGCCCGGGGAGTCGAGCCACGCGAGCAGCAGGTCGGCCTCCTCGGGGTGCCCGGCGGGCGCTGGGGCGACGGGGCGCTCGACGTGCTCGGCAGACAGGCGCAGCGACTCGATGACGGGCCACGGGTCGTCGGTGCGATCCACCGTTGCCGTGGCAGCGAGCCGCGCGTACCGGATGAGGACGACCTCCCAGCCGCCGCCGGGAGACCGCCGGGCCGCGACGAGCTCGGGGCAGGCGGACAGCGGGGCGAGCCGCTGCGCACGAGCAGCGCCGCGCAGGAACGCGGTCAGCCTGTCCCGCACGGCTCCTGCCTCCTCGAACCGCTCCTGGGCGACGAGGGTGGCGATGCGGGTGGCGTGGGCACCGACCACCGCCGTCGGATCGGAGAGCATCGCGGACCGGACGGCGTGGACGACGTCGGCGTAGCCGCTCGGGTCCTGGTGCCCTGTGCACGGTGCGGCGCAGCGGCCCATCTCGGCGAGGGCGCACGCGCTCGCGCCTTGCGCTGCGACGAGGGGCAGACGGGGTGTGCACTGACGGATCGCGAACGTCTCGTGGAGGGCGTCGATCGCCGCCTGCGCCGCACCCTGCGAGGCGAACGGTCCGATGTGGGCCGAGACGGGGCCGTCCGTGCTCCCGCGCTCACCCGCGTCGCCCCGGACCTCGCGGACGATGGAGAGCCGGGGGAACGGCTCGTGGGTCAGGCGCACCCAGGGCATGCGCTCGGGGAAGCGCGAGCGACGGTTGTACCGCGGCGAGTGCTCCGCGATCAGCCGGAGCTCCCGGACCTGCGCCTCGAGCGGTGTCGCGCACACGACGGGCGTGACCTCGTGCGCGATGCGGACCATCTCGGTCATCCGGGCGCGCTTCTCGGCGGCCGTGAAGTAGCTCCGGACGCGGGTGCGGATCGACGTCGAGGTCCCGACGTACAGGACCTCGTCGTGCGGGCCGCGGAACATGTAGACGCCCGGTGCGTCGGGCAGGCCGTCGGCGAGGTGGCGCTTGCGGCGGACGTCCGAGGGGACGGGGTCGGTCGCGGACGCGAGGTCCTCGAGGTGCGTGATGCCGAGCGGCGCGAGTCGGCTGAGCAGCGCGTGCAGCACGTCGACGGTGGCGCGCGCGTCGGACAGCGCGCGGTGGTCGGGCGTGACCGTCGCCCGGAACAGCGCCGCGAGCGTGCCGAGCTTGTGGTTGGGGGCCTCGTCGCGGGTGACGACGCGGCGTGCCAGCCGCACGGTGTCGAGCACCTGGTTGCCCGGCCACGGGTAGCCCGTCTCGGCGGCGGCGGCCTTGAGGAACCCGATGTCGAAGGGAGCGTTGTGCGCGACGAGGACCGACCCGCGTGCGAACTCGAGGAAGCTCGGCAGGACCTCCGCGATGCGGGGTGCGCCGATCACCATCGAGGTCGTGATGCCGGTCAGCACGGAGATGAACGCCGGGACGGGCCCGCCCGGGTCGACGAGCGTCTGGAACTCCCCGAGGACCTCGCCGCCCCGCACCTTGACGGCGCCGATCTCGGTGATCGCGCACGAGCCCGGGGTGCCGCCCGTCGTCTCGAGGTCGACGACCACGAACGTGACGTCCGACAACGGCGTGCCGAGCTCGTCGAGCGTGAGCTGGACCGGGCGGCCGGTCGTCGGTGGCGTCAGGTCGGCGCGGGCCAACGGCCGGCGCTGACGGGGGATCGACACCATGACCCGGAGGCTAGCCGCCGTGACCGACATGCTGCGCCAGTCGGCTCGCCGCGCAGATGTGGGCGGCGTGTCGCCACCTAGGGTGGGCGGCATGACGAAGCGTGCGCAGACGGCCGGGGGCGCCGACGAGCTGCCTGCCGACGTGCGTGCCGCGATCCTGCGGACCGCGGCGGAGGTCCTCGGGTCGCTCGAGCCGACGGAGGTCCCGGTCGCGCTGCGCCAGGTGCACCGGTTCGCGCCGCGTCGTCGTGCGACCGCCGGGGCTCTGCCGCTGTGGACCACCCTCACGCTGGACGACGGCTTCCGTGGCCGCGTCGCGCGCGTCTGGAGCCAGGCGCGGCCGACGCTCGCGGACAGCCTCGTCGGGACGCACGACGGCGTGGACGACCACGAGGTCGCCGAGCTCGCCGCCGGGTCGGCTGCCGAGGTCGCCGTCGGCGCCTGGCTGCTGCGACCCGCGGGCTGGGAGGACCTGCTGGTCGCAGCGTCACGGGCGCTGGCGGAGCAGGGCACGGTCGAGGGGGGCGTGCCAGCACGGACCCTGGAGGCCGCGCAGGAGCGGGCGGACCGCGCCGAGGCCGACGCCGCACAGCTCGCGGCACGGCTCGGTGTCGCCCTCGTCGAGGCCGAGGAGGCCCGGAGCGACGCCGCGACCCTGCGCCGCGAGCAGAGGCGGCTGCGCTCGGACGCAGACCGCGCCCGCAGCGAGGCTCGACGGGCACTGGGTGAGGCGCAGGCCGACCGGGTCGAGGCCGAGCGGCTGCGGGTCGAGGCGGGGGACCTGCTGGCCAGGGCCATGGACGTGGAACGTTCCGCCGAGGCCGAGCGGCTCGTGGTCCGAGGGGAGTCCCGCTTGGCCCGTGGGCTCGCCGAGACACGCGTGCGACTGCTGCTGGACACCATCGTCGACGCTGCGGACGCGCTCCGCGACGAGCTCGCGCTGCCACCGGTCGGCCTCGGGCCTGCTGACCTCGTGGCGCCCTCGGGCGACCAGGGGCCCGCGCCGCGGCGCACCTCACGGGGTCGCGCCGCCACCGACCCGGCGCTCCTCGACGACCTGCTCGCGCTCCCGCACGCGCACCTCGTCGTCGACGGGTACAACGTCTCGAAGAGCGCCTACGGGGAGCTGTCGCTCGCCGACCAGCGTCACCGGCTCGTCGGTGCGCTCGCGAACCTCGCCGGGCGCACCGGTGTCGAGATCACCTGCTGCTTCGACGGCCAGGAGGGTCCGCGCCGGACCGGCGGCTACGCGCGCGGGGTCCGGGTGCTGTTCTCCGTCGGGGAGATCGCCGACGACCTGATCCGGCGGCTCGTACGCGCCGAGCCGCCCGGTCGGGTCGTGGTCGTCGTGACGAGCGACCAGCAGGTGGTCGCCGACGTGCAGGCAGGCGGTGCGTGGGCGGTCCCGGCCGAGACACTGCTCGCGCGGCTGACCCGCCTCTGAGCCGGCGTGTCGGCGGCCGCGGCTAGCGTGCGGCGCATGATCATCGACTGCGACAGCTGCACGGTCCGGGGCGCGGCGTGCGCCGACTGCGTGGTGACCTTCCTGACCGTCCCGGTGCGCGCGGGCGCTGCGGCACCGTCCGCCGCCAGGGCGTTCGACCTCGACCTGGCGGAGCGAGGGGCGATCGGCGTGCTCGCGGCATCGGGGCTCGTGCCCCCGTTGCGGCTGGCGCGCACCGGTGAGGGCGCCCGAGCCGCAACGGGTTGACCGTCGAGCACCTCGCGGTCAGCGGCGCACGTCAGTCGCTGTGGGCGTCGCTCGTCTCGTAGAGCGCGTCGATCTCGGCCGCGAAGTCCTTGATGACCTCCGTGCGCCGGATGCTGAGCTTCGGCGTCAGGTACCCGTTGGCGATGGTGAGGTCCCCCGGGAGGATGCGGAACTTGCGGATCGACTCGGCGCGCGAGACGGCGCGGTTCGCGCGCTCGACCGCCTTCTCGATCGACTCGAGCACGGCAGGGCTCGTCCTGGCCTCCTCGAGCGTCAGGTGAGCGTGACCGTGCGTCGCCAGCCAGCCAGGCAGGCCCTCGGGGTCGAGCGTCACGAGCGCGCCGATGAACGGTCTCGCGTCGCCCACGACGACGACCTGGCTGATGAGCGGGTGGCTGCGCAGGCGGTCCTCGAGCACAGCGGGCGCCACGTTCTTGCCCGCTGCGGTGACGATGATCTCCTTCTTGCGGCCCGTGATGCGCAGGAAGCCCTGCTCGTCGAGCGACCCGAGGTCGCCGGTGCGGAACCAGCCGTCGTGGAAGGACTCCGCGGTGGCGGCCTCGTTGCGGTGGTAGCCACGGAAGACATTCGGGCCCTTGAGCTCGATCTCGCCGTCCTCGGCGATGCGGACCGCGTGCCCGGGCAGCGGTGGGCCCACGGTCCCGATCTTGGTCGTCGCCGGCAGGTTGACCGTGGCCGGTGCCGTCGTCTCGGTCAGCCCGTAGCCCTCGAGCACGTGCAGGCCCAGCCCGCGGTAGAAGTGCCCGAGCCGCTCGCCGAGCGGCGCACCGCCGGAGATCGCCCACTCCGCATGCCCACCGAGCGCCGCCCGGAGCTTGCCGTAGACGAGCCGGTCGGCGAGGCGGTGCTGCAGCCGGAGCCACGTCGGCGGGCCACCGGCGGCGTCGAGCGCGCGCGAGTACGTGATCGCCGTGGCCGCGGCCCAGCGGAAGATCTTCAGCTTGGCGGGGCTCGAGGCTGCCTTCTGCTCGGCGGAGTTGTAGACCTTCTCGAACACTCGCGGTACCGACAGGATGAACGTCGGCTTGAACGACTCGAGGTCGGCGACGAGGTTCTTCGTGTCGGAGGTGTGGCCGAGGACAGCGCCGCCCGGGATGCACAGCACCTCGACGAACCGTGCGAACACGTGCGCGAGCGGCATGAACAGGAGCGTGCGGGAGCCGGGGGAGTTCACGACCTCACCGAGGCGACCGACCGCGTTGCGGGTCAGCACCGAGAAGTTGCCGTGCGTGAGCTCGGCGCCCTTGGGGCGGCCCGTGGTCCCCGACGTGTAGATGATCGTCGCGAGGTCGTCGAGCTGGGCGAGGCCCCTGCGGCGCGCGATCTCGGAGTCAGGGACGTCCCGACCACCCTCGACCAGCATCGCGATCGCGCCGTCGTCGATGACGAGCACCTCGCGGACAGTCGGCGCATCGACCCGCACCTCGGCGGCGGTGGCCGCGTGCGCGGCGGACTCCGCGACGAGCAGCGACACCTCGGAGTTGGTGAGGATCCACAGGACCTGCTCGGCCGACGACGTCTCGTACAGCGGGACGGGCACGGCAGCGGCTGCCCAGCAGGCCCAGTCGAGCAGCGTCCACTCGTACCGGGTCCGCGAGAAGATCCCGACCCGGTCGCCCGGCTCGACGCCCCGGGCGACGAGCCCCTTGGCGAGCGCGACCACCTCGGCGTCGAACTCACGCGCTGTCAGGGGGACCCAGGGGCCGTCCGGCACGAGCCGGCGTTCCACCACCGCGCGATCCGGCGTGGCGGCGACGCGGGCCGCGAGCAGGTCGTTGAGGTTCTCGGTGGGGTCCGGCTCGATGAGCGCGGGGGTACGAAACTCGTCCATGCTGGCTCCAGTGACAGTGGCCGAAGAGTTGTAAGGGACACCTTACCGGGACTTTCGTACTAACCAGTACGTTTCGGGGGTGAGTATTCTTCGCGCGCGGTCCGTTCGTCGGCCCCGGGGCAGCACCACGCCGCGGGGCGCTAGCGTGGACGCGCATCCATGGCAGGGCTCGGATCGACGGGTGGCGTGAGCCCCCCGACCGGCCGCACGACGAGTACGTAGGGACGGACATGCACGCCATCGGAGTGGACATCGGCGGGACCAAGATCGCGGCCGGCGTCGTCGACGAGGACGGGAACATCCTGGCGCAGACGCTGCGCAGGACGTCCGCCGAAGACTCGGACAGCGTCGACCGCGAGGTCATCGCCGCGTGCCGCGAGCTAGCGAGCGAGCATGAGATCGGCGCCATCGGTCTTGCGGCGCCCGGCTTCGTCAGCTCGGATCAGGCCACCGTGCTGTTCACCCCCAACCTGCCCTGGCGGGACCACCCGCTGCGTGACCGCGTCGCGGCGGAGTTCGGCACCGACGTGCGCATCGTCGTGGAGAACGACGCGAACGCTGCCGGGTGGGCGGAGTTCCGCTTCGGTGTCGGCAGGGACGTCGACGACATGCTGCTGCTCACGATCGGCACGGGTCTCGGTGGCGCCGTGATCGTCGGCGGCAAGCTCGTCCGAGGCGCCTGGGGCGTCGCCGCGGAGGTCGGCCACATGCGGGTCGTCCCGGGCGGGCACTTCTGCGGCTGCGGCCACGAGGGCTGCTGGGAGCAGTACGCGTCGGGCAGCGCGCTCGTGCGCAACGCGAAGGCGGCGCTCGTGTCGCGGCCGGACCGCGGTGCCCGGCTCCTCGAGCTCGCCGGGGGCGACGCCGAGGGCCTCGTCGGCCCGCACATCACCATCGCGGCGCAGGGCGGCGACCCGCTGGCCATCGAGCTGCTCGCCGACCTCGGCCGGTGGATCGGTGAGGGCTCGGCGTCGGTCGCTGCGCTCCTCGACCCGGCGCTCATCGTCATCGGCGGCGGCGTCGGAGCCGCGGGCGACCTGCTGCTCGCCCCGGCGCGGCGCGGGTTCACGGACCAGCTGCCGGCGCTGGGCTACCGGCCCGTGGCACGCATCGAGCTCGCGGCGATGGGGAACGACGCCGGGATCGTCGGCGCAGCCGACCTCGCTCGGCTCTGAGCCGCACGCGCCCTACCGTCGGGTGACGGCAGGGCAGGTCGACGCAGGTCAGACGACCGCGCCGTGGTTGTCGTCGGAGTCGTCGCGCCGGTGGTTCGGCATGCGCCAGACGAGCACGGCGACACCGAGCGCGAACACGACCCCGGCGGCCTCGACGAGCGCCGTCGGGGCGTCTCGCCAGGCGATGAGCAGGATGAAGAAGAAGACCGGCATGCCGGCGGCGGCGAACCACGCCATCGTGAGCAGCGGATCGCCGCCGAGGACGGGCCCGGGATCCGGGGGCTCGAAGTGCTCCTCGGCGTCGACGGAAGCCTCGGCGTCGTCGATCTGGTCCGTGCCGTCCCAGTCCCGCCCGGTCAGCTCCGGCGGGGTCACGTCGCGGCCGCCTGCGGGCCGGATCACACGAGGGTCGGACACCCAGGGCGCGACCGGGTACGACACGACGTGGGAGCCGCTCTCGGGGGCTGTGGGGGTGTCGGGCAGCGGCCCGTCGAGGTCGGAGAGCTGGGCCACGATCGCGTCCCAGCGTTCGGCCTCGGTGGGCTCGGGGTTCTCGGCAGCGGGTTCGGCAGCTGCCGGCGCGCCGGCGGACGAGTCGTCGGCACCCACGTCGGGAGAGCCGTCGGCGGCAGGCTCGTCGGCGTCGTCGCGGGGCTCGTCCGCGCGTGGTGGCATGGCAGCACTCTAGAGTCGGACCAGTGCATGGTGAGGCTCGCGGGACGAACCCGGGCTCGGTCGAGAGGTGGCAGGTTGTTCTACTGGCTGATGAAGCGGGTCCTCGTGGGTCCGCTGCTGCACCTGCTCTTCCGACCCTGGGTGCGCGGCATCGAGAACGTGCCCACGACGGGCGGTGCGATCCTGGCGAGCAACCACCTCGCCGTGATCGACTCGTTCGTCCTGCCGCTCGTCCTGGACCGGGAGATCGTGTTCATCGGCAAGTCCGAGTACTTCACGGGCACCGGGATCAAGGGCCGGCTCAAGGCGGGCTTCTTCCGCGGGGTCGGCACGATCCCGGTGGATCGCAGCGGCGGCAAGGCGTCCGAGGCGGCCCTTCACACCGGCCTCCTGCGGCTCGAGGCGGGCGGGCTGTTCGGGATCTACCCCGAGGGGACGCGCAGCCCCGACGGTCGGCTCTACCGCGGCAAGACGGGTGTGGCGCGGCTCGCCCTCGAGTCCGGCGTCCCCGTGATCCCGATCGCGATGATCGGGACCGACGTCGCGCAGCCGATCGGTCGGACCATCCCGAAGCCCGTGCGCATCGGCGTCGTCGTCGGCGAGCCGCTCGACTTCAGCCGCTACAAGGGCATGGAGAACGACCGCTTCATCCTGCGGTCGGTGACCGACGAGATCATGTACTCGCTCATGAGCCTGTCCGGCCAGGAGTACGTCGACGTGTACGCCGCGACGCAGAAGGCGCGCATCGCGACCGGTCACCCCGCGGCGAAGCTCCCGACGCCCGACGCGGCCGCGACGGCCCCCGGCGGCCGACCCGTCCCGGACGTCCACGTGCCGGTACCGCCCGAGGACGACGCGGCGCCGTCGGTAGGATGAACCCGCCGCCGGTCTCCGGGCGGCAACGCCTTCCCCGGACCTAGGGCCCGACGACTCGTCGTCGTGACGCCCGACGATGTGGGCTCCGGTACCCGTTCAACGAGAGGTGCATCTCATGTCGGTTCGTCGCGTCGCGCTCCTGACCGCAGGCGGCTTCGCCCCGTGCCTGTCCTCCGCCGTCGGTGGGCTCATCGAGCGCTACACCGAGCTCGCGCCGGAGATCGAGATCATCGCCTACCAGCACGGCTACCACGGGCTCCTGACCGGCACGAAGATCGTCGTCGACGCCGAGGCGCGCGCGAAGGCCGGCATCCTGCACCGGTTCGGCGGCTCGCCGATCGGCAACTCGCGCGTCAAGCTCACCAACGCGGCCGACTGCGTCAAGCGCGGCCTCGTCAAGGAGGGCCAGGACCCGCTGCAGGTCGCTGCCGAGCAGCTCAAGGCCGACGGCGTCGACGTGCTCCACACGATCGGCGGCGACGACACCAACACGACGGCCGCCGACCTCGCCGCGTACCTCGAGGACCACGGCTACCACCTGACGGTCGTCGGCCTGCCGAAGACGATCGACAACGACGTCATCCCGATCAAGCAGTCGCTCGGGGCCTGGACCGCGGCCGAGGAGGCCGCGGGGTTCGCCGCGAACGTCATCGGCGAGCACCGGTCCGGACCGCGCATGCTGATCGTCCACGAGGTCATGGGTCGGCACTGCGGGTGGCTCACGGCCGCCGCGGCCTCGGAGTACCGCAAGTGGCTCGACACGCAGGAGTGGGTCCCCAGCATCGGTCTGTCGCGGGAGCGCTGGGACATCCACGCGGTGTTCCTGCCCGAGCTCGCGCTCGACATCGAGGCCGAGGCCAAGCGCCTGCGCGCGGTCATGGACGAGGTCGGCAACGTCAACATCTTCCTGTCCGAGGGCGCAGGCATGCACGAGATCGTCGCGCAGCTCGAGGCCGCGGGCACCGAGGTTCTCCGCGACGCGTTCGGCCACGTCCGGCTCGACACGATCAACCCCGGCCAGTGGTTCGCGAAGCAGTTCTCGAAGCTGCTCGGTGCCGAGAAGACCATGGTCCAGAAGTCGGGCTACTACTCGCGCGCCGCGGCGGCCAACGTCGAGGACCTCCGCCTCATCAAGTCGATGACCGACTTCGCGGTCGAGTCGGCGTTCAGGGGCGAGTCGGGCGTCATCGGGCACGACGAGGAGGACGGCGACCGCCTCAAGGCCATCGCGTTCCCCCGCATCGCGGGCGGCAAGGCGTTCGACACCTCGGTGCCGTGGTTCGGTGAGCTCCTGGCCGACATCGGCCAGGACCTGGTCCCAGCGGCGCACTCATGAGCGTCGAGGCGGACCCGCAGGTCCTCGCCGGGCTGGACAACTGGCGCACGATGTCGGCCCGCCAGCAGCCGCGCTGGCCGGACCTCGCCGAGCTGGAGTCCGTCACCCGCAAGCTCGCCCAGGTCCCGCCGCTCGTGTTCGCGGGGGAGGCGGACGCGCTGCGGGCCCAGCTCGCGGCCGCGGGGCGCGGGGAGGCCTTCCTGCTGCAGGGGGGCGACTGCGCGGAGACGTTTGCCGACGCCACCGCCGACAACATCCGCAACAAGATCAAGACGATCCTGCAGATGGCGGTCGTGCTCACCTACGGCGCGAGCCTGCCCGTCATCAAGATGGGTCGCATGGCGGGGCAGTACGCCAAGCCGCGCAGCTCCGACGAGGAGACGCGCGACGGGGTGACCCTGCCGGCGTTCCGCGGCGACATCATCAACGGCTTCGAGTTCACCCCCGAGGACCGCACGCCCGATCCGCGCCGGCTGCTCGAGGCGTACCACACGTCCGCCTCGACGCTGAACCTGATCCGTGCGTTCACCACGGGTGGGTTCGCGTCGCTGCTGCGTGCGCACGAGTGGAACAAGGGGTTCATGGCGAACCCCGCGTACTCCCGCTACGAGGAGATCGCCGCCGAGATCGACCGTGCGATCCGGTTCATGGCGGCATGCGGAGCCGACTTCGACGCGCTGCGCACCGTGGACTTCTACTCGAGCCACGAGGGGCTGCTGCTCGACTACGAGCGGCCGCTCACGCGCATCGACTCGCGCACCGGGCTGCCGTACGACTGCTCGGCCCACTTCCTGTGGATCGGTGAGCGCACGCGCGAGCTCGACGGCGCGCACGTCGATTACTTCTCTCGCGTCCACAACCCGATCGGCATCAAGCTCGGCCCGACGTCGACCGCCGACGACGCGCTCGCGCTCATCGACAAGCTGAACCCGACGGCCGAGCCCGGACGCATCACGTTCATCACGCGGATGGGCGCCGGCAAGATCCGGGAACGCTTGCCGCAGCTCGTGGAGAAGGTCACCGCCGACGGTCGTCCCGTCACCTGGGTGTGCGACCCGATGCACGGCAACGGCATCACGTCGGCCAGCGGGTACAAGACCCGCCGGTTCTCCGACGTCATGGACGAGGTCGCGGGGTTCTTCGAGGTGCACCGCGCGCTCGGGACCGTTCCCGGCGGGCTGCACATCGAGCTCACCGGCGACGACGTCACCGAGGTGCTGGGCGGCTCAGAGGAGATCGACGACGCCGGGCTGGCCCGGCGCTACGAGACGCTCGTCGACCCGCGCCTGAACCACCAGCAGTCGCTCGAGCTGGCGTTCCAGGTCGTGGAGCTGCTGCGCAGGTCCTGAGGCTGCACGGCAACGGGCGCACCCGATCGGGTGCGCCCGTTGTTGCGTCAGGTTGCCCCGACGTGCCCGCAGACGGCTCAGACGATCGAGAGGGTGATCTCGCTGCCCTTGGGAATCTTGGAGCCCGCCTTCTCACTCTGAGAGAAGATCCGGTTCGCCACCGCGTAGCCGAGTGGTTTGCCTGTCTTGACCACGAACCCGGCGGCCTCGAGCGTGGCAATCGCGTCGTCTGCCGGCTTGTTCACGACGTTGGGCACTTCGATCAGCTCCCGACCCTGCGAGATGGTCAGCGTGACCGTGTCGCCGCGGTGGTGGCCCTCAGCCTGGGGGAGCGGGTCCTGGCTGATGACGCGTCCCTGGGCGACGGTGTCCGAGAACGCGGGGGCCAGGGCCACCTTGAGGCCGATGCTCTCGAGCTGCTTGTTCGCCTCGTCCTGCGTCGCGCCGACCACGGAGACGATCGTCACGGGCGCCGGGCCGTCCGAGATCGTCAGCAGCACGTCGGACGAGCGCTCGAGCTGGTCGCCGGGCTTCGCCGACGCCTCGATGACGACACCGAGGCCGGCCATGTCGGAGTAGTGCTTGCCCTCGACGTACACGGCCTTGAGGCCGGCTGCGGTCAGCGCGGCATCGGCGTCGGCCTGCAGCGCGCCGACGAGCTTGTCGGGGACGGAGACGAGGTCCTGACCCTTCGAGACGGTCACCGTGACGGTCCCGTCCTTGCGGATGCGGGAGCCCTCCGCGGGGGTCGTGCCGACGACGAAGCCCGAGGCCACGGTGTGATCGAACGCCTGGACCGGCTCAGGCGTCAGCCCGTGGGCGGTCAGGATGCTCGCGGCGACGTCCTGCGCCTCGCCGGCCACCTGGGGGACCGTCGTGTAGGCGCCGGGGCCGTCGGTGACGTACCACCACGTACCCGCGCCGCCGGCGACGAGCAGGAGCGCGACGATGCTGGCCCAGATGATGCGACGTCGGCGGTGGTTCGGCGCGGACTTGTCGGCGGTGGGCCGGATGCCGCTGCCGATGGGCAGTGCGACGGTGCCTCCCGCGGGGACGAGGACGAACCGGGTCGTCGCGGCGTCCGGGCCGGTCGCAGGCACGTCCTGGGAGTCGTCGGGAGGCGTCGGGCCGACGAGCGCGGTGCCCGGCGCATCGTCGTCGGGCGCCTCCTCGCCGGCGTCGGTGGCGAGCGGCAGGGAGATCGACGGGCTGACGTCCGCGCGGCGATCGAGGGTCTCGGGGTCGAGGGCGAGGCGGGTCCGTCGGACGAGCGCGAGCGCTGCGGACGCGTCGATGGGACGGTCGTCGGGCTCGCGCGCGGCGAGGGCGCCGATGAGCTCGTCGATCTCGACGGGGAGCCAGCCGACGAGGTCCGAGGCCGCCGGGATGTCGGAGTTGACGTGCTGGAACGCGACCTGGATCGGGGTCTCGCCGACGAACGGCTGGCGGCCGGTGATCATCTCGTAGAGCAGGATCCCGATGGCGTACACGTCGGTGCGCGCGTCGCTGCTGCCGCGAGCGACGAGCTCGGGGGCGAGGTAGGCGACCGTCCCGAACACCGTCCCGGTCGTGGCAGACGTGACCTCGGTGACCGCCCGCGCGAGGCCGAAGTCGGCCACCTTGACCCGGCTGTCGGCAGCGATGAGGACGTTCTCGGGCTTGATGTCGCGGTGCACGAGGCCCGCGCGGTGAGCGACGGCGAGCGCATCGAGCACGCGGTCGATGAGGTCGAGCGCCGCGCCGACCGTCAGGGAGCCCTGCTCGCTGAGGTGACGGCGCAGGTTGGTCCCGTCGATGTACTCCATCGTGAGATAGCTGGTCTCACCGTCGAGACCCTGGTCGTAGACGCCGACGAGGCCCGGGTGCGTCAGCCGGGCCGCCGCACGGGCCTCCCGACGGAACCGCGCGACGAAGTCCGAGCCGTCCGTGCCGGCAGCGAGGTGGGGGTGCATGACCTTGAGGGCGACCTCGCGGTCGAGCCGACGGTCGATGGCGAGGTACACCGTGGCCATCCCGCCACGCGCGATGCGGGACATGACCTCGTACCGCCCGTCGACCAGGCGGCCGACGAGCGGATCGGTGATGGTTGCTCCCACGGGCCGAAGTCTACGGTCGCCGTTGCTCCGACCGGGGGACGTGCTCGTCAGCTGAAGCGCGTCATGTGGGTCTGGACGTTCGCGACATAGCGGCGGGTGTCGGCGAACATGCCGTTGCGCCGGACCGAGGCCGCGCCCTGGTAGTAGCCCGCGATCGCCGTCGACACGTCCGGGCTGGACTTGACGAGCGAGCGCAGGATCGCGATGCCTGCCACGACGTTGTCGTCGGGGTCGAGCAGGTTGAGCGAGCGTCCGACGAGCTGCGACGCCCACTCGCCCGAGCTCGGGATGACCTGCATCACGCCGATGGCGTTGGCGGGGGACACGACGGTGTGCTTGAACCCGGACTCCTGGAAGGCGATGGCCTGCGCGAGTGACGGGTCGACCCCCATCTGTCGGGCCGTGGCCACGATCTTCGCCTGCATCTGGGACTTGGTGGGCACAGACGAGCCGAGGAGCGTGCTCTGGTTGACGTTCGCGGCGGCGACGACGGAGTCGGAGTACGTGCGGCCCGCGAACGTGTTGCTCACGAGCTGCACGGTCGCGGTCGCAGCCGTCGCGGTGACGGGAATCGTCAGCTTCTGGCCGATGCGGACGAAGGCGCGGGCGTTGAGCCCGTTCGCCGCGACGATCGCCTGGGCCGTCGTGCCGAGCTTCTTGGCGATCCCGGAGACCGTCTCGCCCGAGACGACCGTGTGGGTGGTCGTCGCCGTCGTGGTCACGACCGTCGCGGCGGCTACCGGCTGCGCGGTCGCGGCGGCGGCGCCCGGGATGGTCAGCTGCTGGCCGATGCGGATGAACCCGCGCGCGTCGAGCCCGTTGGCGGCGACGATCGCCGCGATCGTCGTGTGCTGCCTGGTGGCGATGCGCGAGACGGTGTCGCCCTTCGCCACGGTGTAGGTCGCCGCTGCGGGGGCGACGGTGACGGCGGCGACGGGTGCCACGGCGACGGCCGTCGAGCTGCTCGGGATGACGAGGCGCTGCCCGACGCGGATGCGCGCGGCGTCGGCGAGCGCGTTCGCCCTTGCGATCGCTGCGACCGTCGTGCCGGTGCGCGCGGCGATGTGGCCGACGGTGTCGCCCGTGCGCACGGTGTACTGGTCGTCGGCGTGGGCCGCTCCGCCGGTCGCCGTGACTGCCACGGCGGCGAGCACGAGGGTCGCGGTCGCGCCCGTCCCGGTCACCCGTCGACGCGTCGAGCTGCTGGCGACCTGGGCGTGCCGTGGGCTCGCGTCTGCCGGGCGGAGAGCGCTGCTCGGCGATGCGGGGGCGGTCTGCGTCATTTGTCCGACCTCATGATGCTCAAGTGATGAATGGTGCTCGTGTGACTGGAGTGAATGATTGTGACGGTAGCCCAGGGGAGCGCAAGGGGAAAGCGCGCCGGGGGAATTACGGCGGTGTCATTCACAGGCAGACGGGTGAACCGCGGAAGTTGCGTACGCTGTCGCCGTGACTGACAGCGCACACCTGGACTCCCTCGTCGGCTCGTGGCTGACCCTTCCCGACGTCGCCGACCGGCTCGGCATCGACGTCGGCAAGGTGCGCCGCCTTCTTCAGGAGGGGCGCATCGTGGCGGTGCGACGCGGCGACCCCCGGGTGATCTCGGTCCCCGAGGACTTCTTCGTCGCGAGCCACCTCGCCAACCCGTCCGCCCCGAACCGTGAGGTCCAGGGCGATGCAGAGGCTCCCGCCTGGACCGTGCTCGCCGCGCTCCAGGGCACGTTCACGTTGCTCTCGGACGCCGGGTTCGACGACGACGGCGCGATCGAGTGGCTCTTCTCGGTCGACGACGGGCTGGGCATGACCCCCATCGAGGCTCTGCGGACGGGTCACAAGACCGCGGTCCGGCGCCAGGCCCAGGCCCTGCTGTAGCCCCAGGCCCGTTCGGCTGGCGCCGCGTGGCGCAGCCCGCTCAGGCGCGGCGGTCGACCGCGGCGTGCGCGAGGCGTCCGAGCATCGTGCGGCCCGGCTCGGCGAGCTGGGGCCCGCTCAGGGCCACGAGAGCGCCCTGGGTGAGCTCGCCGATGAGCTGCTCGAGGTCGTCGGGTGCGCCGGTGGCCGCGATCGCGTCAGCGACGGCACGCGCGGCGTGGTCGTCGAGGTCCCGACGTCCGAGCTCGTGGTGCAGCATCGCTGCCGTGCCCTCGTCCCCTGCGGCTCGGGCGCGCGCCATGGCTCGGGCCACGAGCACCGTGCGCTTGCCCTCGCGCAGGTCGTCGCCCGCGGGCTTGCCCGTCGTCGCCGGGTCGCCGAACACCCCCAGCAGGTCGTCGCGCAGCTGGAACCCCTCGCCGAGCGGCAGGCCGATCGCCCGGCACGCGTCGATCTCGTCGTCGCCGGCCTCCGCGAGCACCGCGCCCAGGACCAGGGGGTGCTCCACGCTGTAGCGGGCGGATTTTGCCCGGATGACCTCGCGCGCCCGGGCCTCGTCAGCGGCCGGGTCCTCGCCCCACGGGAGCGCCTGGGCGAGCACGTCGAGGTACTGGCCGACCGTGACCTCGGTGCGCATCAGGTCGAAGACCGCACCGGCCTCGGTGCGCAGGGTCTGCGGCTCACCGGCGACCGCCTCACGGAACGCCTGCTCGCTCAGCACGAGCGCCAGGTCGCCGAGGAGGATCGCGGCAGACTCGCCGAACCGGCGGGCGTCGCCGCTCCACGCCGCCGACGCGTGGAGGTCGGCGAAGGTCCGGTGCGCCGCGGGAAGCCCGCGACGGGTGTCCGAGTCGTCCATCACGTCGTCGTGGAACAGCGCCGCCGCCTGGAACAGCTCGAGCGCGGCACCGACCTCCAGGACGACCTGCTCGCGCGCGGTCCCCGGGAGGCCGCCGTGCGCACGCCACGACCAGTAGCAGAACGCTGCCCGCAGGCGCTTCCCGCCGGAGAGCATCACCGCGACGGCATCCGCGAGCCGGTCCGCGTCGTCACCCGACCGGGCGAGCTCGCCCCGGAGCTCAGCGACCCGCTGCGCAAGGACCGCGTCCACGTGCGCGCGGACGTCCTCGACGTCGACCAGTGCCGTGGGGCTGTTCACGGGGCCGAGCCTAGGCGGCTCACGATCCGACGCGCACGCGTCCACCGAGCGTCATGGTCCGCACCCCGTCCCGGTCGAGCACCCCGAGGACGAGGATCTCGGCGCCGTCGCTCCGGCTGAACGTGGCCTGCGCCGCGAGCCCGGGCTCGGCGTGCTCGGGCGCGGTCTCGACGAACCCGGCGGCCACGAGGTGCTGGCGGAAGACGTCGACGAGGCCGGCCGCGTCCTGCGCCGTCCGCAGGTTGAGGCTCACGTCCCACAGGTCGGTGTCACCGGCTCGAGCCGCCGACGACACGAGCACCTCCGCGCCGTCGGGCACCGGCACGAGATCGACCGGGAAGCCGTCGGCGAGGCTCCCGACCGACGAGTGGCTGTCCGGGCTCTCCGTCAGCAGCGACTCGGTCGGGGCCGGCAGCGGTGCGCTGGCGCTGCTCGTCGCCGACGCCGAGGGCCCGCCGGGACCGGTGACCGGGGTGCAGGCCGCGGCCACGAGCAGGGCGGCCACGGCGCCGGTCGCCAGCGCGACGAGCCGGACCGGGCGCGGGTGGAGGCCCGACGGGTGCGATGACGCGGGGGGCGGGGAGCTCGGAGCGGGCACGGCTCACGGTAACGCGAGGCTCCGGCTCAGTTCGCCCGACCTCAGGGCCCCAAGGCAGGTGAACCATCCACAGATCCTCGTCGCCGGGTCCGGTGACGGGAGTGCATGCAGTGGTCTGTGCCCATGGACACCACCACGATCCGGGTCAGCGAGCCCCGGGAGATGCTCGCCTACCTTCCCCATCAGCTCGGCTTCCGGCCCAGCCACAGTGCCGTGGCAGTGAGCCTCCGTCCGCCACGTGGCCGCATCGGGCTCGTCGCGCGGGTCGACCTGCCCGACCTGGCCGACGTGGAGCGGGGCCCGCAGCTCGCCCGAGGCCTCGTCTCGCACCTCGTGGCCGACCGTGCGTCGGGCGCGGTGCTCGTGCTCTACACGCAGGACGACCCCCGCGATCCCGGCCCGACGCGCACGGTCGCCCGAGCCGCCGCCGAGCACTTCCGCGAGGCCGCGCACACGCTGCTCGGTGAGGTCGTCGTGTGGGTCGTGACGCCGCACGGATACCTGGCGCTCGACTGTGACGACCGCGAGTGCTGCCCGCGCGGCGGACGCCCCCTGCGAGACCTGGAGTCCACCGCGGTCGGCGCCCACATGGTCCTCGCCGGCTCATCGGTCGCCGACTGCCGCGAGGACCTCGCCCGGATCCGGCCCGCACCCGGGAATGCACGCCGGTCCGTCAGCCGCGTCGCCGTCCGGTGGCGTGCACGCGCCGACGAGGCGCAGAGGGACGGTGGCGACGCGCTGCGCGCCTGGCGAGAGCAGTCGGTGACCGCGTGGCGTGCGGCGGTCGAGGTCGAGCTCGCGAGCTCCGCGACCGGCGCAGCGGTCGCGAGCGCTCCGCTCGGTCCGTCGGCTCTGGGGAAGATCGAGGCCGGGCTCGAGGACCGGCGGGTGCGCGACGGCGTCCTCGTGACCCTCGTCCCCGGGACACGCGACCTCGCGGAGCGATCCGTGCGGGACGACGCCACCGCGGCGAGCTCGGAGATGGCGGACGCGGTCGGGGCGATCATCGACCCGCGCTGCGCCGTCGAGCCGCCTGTGGCCGAGACGGCCGCGCACGTCCGGGTCCTCGAGTCCGTCGTCGCGCACGGTCGGCGGGGTGCGCAGCCGCCGGCCCTGACCCTGCTCGCTCTCCTGGCGTGGTGGCAGGGCGACGGGGCACGGGCCAGGCTCCTGCTCGAGCGCGCGCTCGCCGAGGACCCTGCGTACACCCTGGCGCAGCTCCTGGACGCGACGCTCGCCGCCGCCGTCCCACCCGGATGGATCAGTCGGCCACTCTGACGGCACCGTCGGGTGGCGTGCCGGTCGTCCGAGCCGCCGCGCTCCGGTAGCGTCACGGAGCACGGCGACGACGCCGAGGCGAGCGGGAGGGAGACACCGATGGCCATCGTGGTCGGCTACCTGGCGACACCAGAGGGGCGTGCTGCGCTCGAGACTGCAGCGGAGGAGGCCCAACGCCGCACCGAGCGACTCGTCGTCGTGGTGAGCGGCCGTGGGGACGAGACCGACGAGCAGCGGAGCGAGCTCGACGTGGCGCTCGACGGCGTGCGGGCCGAGCTCGACGCGCGCGGAGTCGCGCACGAGCTTCGAGTGCTCACGCGCGGACGCGACGTCGCCGAGGACCTGATCGGCACTGCCGAAGAGGTGGGAGCCGCGCTGATCGTGATCGGTCTGCGCCGGCGCAGCCCGATCGGCAAGCTCATCCTCGGAGCCAACGCGCAGCGCATCCTGCTCGACGCGCCGTGCCCGGTGCTGGCCGTCAAGCCTGTCGCGACCTGAATCAGGGGACAGCCCCGGGAATCATCCTGTTCGGCCGTTCGTTGAACAACGGAACGCGCACGAGAGCTGGCGCGCTCAACCGGAAGAACGGCGCGGGCACCTCCCGCCCGGCCCTTACCTGCAGCGTCTCTACGTTGCCCGCGGGTCTGGGGGCGTGTGCGCGGGACGCCGCCGGTACAATATGGGGGCCCCGCTGATCTGATCCGGGCCTCTCGCTGCCGAAAGGTTGTTTGTGTCGTCCCTTTCTCCACACCCTGCACTGCCGCGTGAGTTCGAGCACCCCGCACTTCAGGCGCTCGTCATCAGCGGTCGGACACACGGACGCGTCGATGCAGCTGCTCTGCGCGACGCATGCGACCAGGCCCAGGTCCAGGACGCCAAGCGGCTGAAGGCCGTCGTGCGCGGGCTGTCGACCGTGGGCATCTCGGTCGACCACCCCGTCGCCGAGCTGCGGGCCGTTGCCGCCACGAGCGCCAAGTCGCGGACCGTCGCGAAGGCCGTGGTCCCCGATGCCGCCGGCGGAGACGCTCCTGCGCCTCGCCGACCCTCGCGCGCCAAGGCCGCGACCACCGCCGCCACGGGTGCGGCCGCCAAGGCACCTGCCAAGACCGCAGCGGCCAAGCCGCTCAGCAAGACCGCCGCCGCCAAGTCCGCGCGCAAGGCGTCCGAGGTCGACGAGGCCGACGGTGTCGTCGAGCCCGACGACGTGGACGTCGACATCGACATCGACATCGAGGCGGTCGAGGTCGTCCCGATCGAGGACGTCGTCGTCGTCGACGACACAGCCGCGGCCGAGTCCGACGACGAGAAGCCGGCCCCCGCCAAGGCGGAGGAGGAGTCCGAGGACACCGGCTTCGTCTACTCCGACGCTGACGACGACGACGCGCCCGCCCAGCAGGTCGTGACCGCCGGTGCCACCGCCGATCCGGTCAAGGACTACCTCAAGCAGATCGGCAAGGTCGCCCTCCTCAACGCCGAGCAGGAGGTCGACCTCGCCAAGCGCATCGAGGCCGGGCTGTTCGCCGAGGAGCGCCTCAACTCCGGCATCACGCTCGAGCCGAAGACCCGCCGCGAGTTCGAGTGGATCGCCGGTGACGGTCGCCGCGCCAAGAACCACCTCCTCGAGGCGAACCTTCGCCTCGTGGTCTCGCTCGCCAAGCGGTACACGGGTCGCGGGATGCTCTTCCTCGACCTGATCCAGGAGGGCAACCTCGGCCTCATCCGCGCGGTCGAGAAGTTCGACTACACCAAGGGCTACAAGTTCTCGACCTACGCCACGTGGTGGATCCGGCAGGCGATCACCCGCGCCATGGCCGACCAGGCGCGCACGATCCGCATCCCGGTGCACATGGTCGAGGTCATCAACAAGCTCGCGCGTGTGCAGCGCCAGATGCTCCAGGACCTGGGTCGTGAGCCCACGCCGGAGGAGCTGGCCAAGGAGCTCGACATGACCCCTGAGAAGGTCGTGGAGGTCCAGAAGTACGGCCGTGAGCCCATCTCGCTGCACACCCCGCTCGGCGAGGACGGCGACAGCGAGTTCGGTGACCTCATCGAGGACTCCGAGGCCGTCGTGCCCGCAGACGCCGTCAGCTTCACGCTCCTGCAGGAGCAGCTGCACCAGGTCCTCGACACGCTCTCCGAGCGTGAGGCCGGAGTCGTCTCGATGCGGTTCGGCCTGACCGACGGTCAGCCCAAGACGCTCGACGAGATCGGCAAGGTCTACGGGGTCACGCGTGAGCGGATCCGGCAGATCGAGTCCAAGACGATGTCCAAGCTGCGTCACCCGTCGCGGTCGCAGGTCCTGCGGGACTACCTGGACTGACCGGGACACCTGGACCGACAGCAACGACGAAGGCCCGACGCGAGATCGCGTCGGGCCTTCGTCGTCGTCTACGGAATCGGTGTCAGCCGGTGGCTCCGGTAGTGGTGTCGGGAGCGGGGGCTCAGCGCGCGGCGCCGGCGCCCGCTCCGTGCTCGGCGAGGAGTCGGTCGGTCTCGTCCTGCACGAACGTCGCCAGCTCGGCGAACTTCGGTGCGTGCTCACGAGCGTGGTGGGCGCAGAACAAGAGCTCGCCCACGGTCAGCTGCACCCGGACGTAGGCCTGCGCGCCACAACGGTCGCAGCGGTCGGCTACGGTCAGCGGTTCGGTCGTTGTCCCAGTCACATCGCTATACAACCAGCGGGCGGCCGATTCCATCGCATCGAAACGGTCAGGTTCGCTTTCCGCGTACAGGCACGGGCGTCGGGAACAAACGCATACCCGCCCGACCCGGGCGCTGACCGGCACGTCGCCGCGAGCCCGTCGGTGCCGTCGATTACGCTCAGGCATCGTGACGACGGCATCGGCAGAGTCCAGCTACACCGCCAGGCACCTCTCGGTCCTGGAGGGACTCGAGGCCGTCCGCAAGCGCCCCGGGATGTACATCGGGTCCACCGACTCGCGCGGGCTCATGCACTGCCTCTGGGAGATCATCGACAACTCCGTCGACGAGGCCCTGGGTGGGTTCGGCGACCGGATCGACATCGTGCTGCGCGCCGACTCGTCGGTCGAGGTCCGCGACAACGGCCGCGGGATCCCGGTCGACCTCGAGCCCAAGACCGGCCTGACCGGCGTGGAGGTCGTGTTCACCAAGCTGCACGCCGGCGGCAAGTTCGGCGGCGGCTCGTACGCGGCGTCGGGCGGCCTGCACGGTGTCGGCGCCTCGGTCGTCAACGCGCTGTCCGCGCGGCTCGACGTCGAGGTCGACCGTGGCGGCAAGACGCACCTCATGACGTTCCACCGTGGCGAGCCCGGGATCTTCCACGACTCCGGCGAGCCGAGCCCCGAGTCGCCGTTCGAGCCGTTCGTCGACAACTCCGAGCTCAGCATCGTGGGCCGCACCGCGAAGGGCCGGACCGGTACGCGTGTCCGGTACTGGGCCGACCCGCAGGTGTTCCCCTCCAACACGCTGTTCTCGTACGACGAGCTGGTGACGCGCGCGCGCCAGACGAGCTTCCTGGTGCCTGGCCTGGCGATCACGGTGCGCGACGAGCGCGGGATCCCCGGGACCCCCGGTGCGGACGGCCCGCACGAGGAGACGTTCCTGCATGCCGGCGGGACCATCGACTTCGTCGACCACCTGGCACCGGACCCGGCCGTGACGGACACGTGGCACCTGACCGGGTCGGGCACGTTCACCGAGACGGTTCCCGTGCTCGACGGCCGCGGGCACATGACGCCCCAGGAGGTCACCCGCGAGTGCCAGGTCGACATCGCGCTGCGGTGGGGCACCGGGTACGACACCGAGGTGCGGACGTTCGTCAACATCATCTCGACCCCCAAGGGTGGGTCGCACCTCGCCGGCTTCGAGGCCGCCCTCCTGCGGACCCTGCGCAAGGCCGTCGACGCGAACGCCCGTCGCCTGAAGATCACGGCGCGCGACACGACCGAGCGCATCGAGAAGGAGGACGTGATGGCCGGCCTGACGGCCGTGCTGACCGTCCGCCTCGCCGAGCCGCAGTTCGAGGGCCAGACGAAGGAGGTCCTCGGCACCGCGCCGGTGCGGGGGATCGTCGCGAAGGTCGTCGACACCGAGCTGGGGGCGATCTTCGTGTCCCCGAAGCGCGACCACAAGGCGCAGTCGTCGCTGCTCCTCGACAAGGTCGTCGGCGAGATGCGCGCGCGCCTGTCGGCCCGCAAGCAGAAGGAGATCTCGCGGCGCAAGAACGCCCTCGAGACGTCCTCCTTGCCGGCGAAGCTCGCGGACTGCCGCAGCGACGACGTCGCGCGCAGCGAGCTGTTCATCGTCGAGGGCGACAGCGCTCTCGGCACGGCCAAGCTCGCGCGGAGCTCCGACTTCCAGGCGCTGCTGCCCATCCGCGGCAAGATCCTCAACGTCCAGAAGGCGTCCGTCACGGACATGCTGAAGAACCTCGAGTGCGCCGCCATCATCCAGGTGCTCGGTGCGGGCTCGGGGCGGACGTTCGACCTCGAGTCGGCCCGCTACGGCAAGATCATCCTGATGACGGACGCCGACGTCGACGGCGCCCACATCCGCACCCTGCTGCTGACCCTGTTCTTCCGGTACATGCGCCCCATGGTCGAGGCGGGTCGCGTCTACGCGGCCGTGCCGCCGCTGCACCGTGTCGAGGTGATCGGGGGCGGTGGGCGCAAGAACGAGTACGTCTACACGTACTCCGAGGCGGAGCTGGCCACGACGCTCACGAAGCTGACCCGGTCGGGGCGCCGGTTCAAGGACGACATCCAGCGCTACAAGGGCCTCGGCGAGATGGACGCCAACCAGCTCGCGGAGACCACGATGGACCCTCGCCACCGCACGCTGCGCCGCGTGACGGTCGAGGGGGCGCAGCGGGCCGAGGAGATCTTCGAGCTGCTCATGGGGTCGGACGTCCCGCCCCGCAAGGACTTCATCATCGCGGGGGCAGACTCCCTGGACCGCAGCCGCATCGACGCCTGACAGGTCCGGGTCTGCCGCGCCGCCCCGAATTGCGTTGCGGCTCGGCGACCACACCCGCGATGGTGGACCGATGAGTGCCCACGTCCCTGCCCCGATCGCGGTGCGCGCGGCCGCCCCCGTCGACGTGCCGTGGCCCGACGCGGCTCTCGGCCTGACGTGGCGGGCGCTCGGCGTGCAGGACGCCCCGGAACTCGCGGTCCTCGTGGCGGCGATCGAGGCCGCCGACGCCGAGCCCTTCCGCACGTCGCTCGACGAGGTCACGGAGTGGTTCGACGGCGAGTGGAAGGACCACGCGCACGACACCCTGGCCGGGTCCGACACCGAGGGTGTGCTGCGGGCCTACGCCCAGGTCACCACGGCGCCGGGAGATGAGCGCGTCGTCCGGGCCTTCCTGACGGGCGGCGTGCACCCGGCCTGGCGAGGTCGTGGGGTCGGCCGCGAGCTCGTCGCCTGGATGGAGGCGCGCGGCCGCCAGCTGCTCGCCGCGTCGGGCAAGGACGTCCCAGGCCGGCTCTGCGCGTACCTCGAGGACTCGGCACCCGCCTCGAAGGCGCTGTTCGCCGCGGCGGGATTTGCCCCGATCCGGTACTACAGCGAGATGCGGCGCCCGCTGAGGGTGCCTCTGCCGGTCCTCGCCGTCCCCGACGGTCTCCAGCTTCGCCCCTGGACGCCCGACGTGGACGAGGCCGTCCGCGTCGCGCACAACGAGGCGTTCGCCGACCACTGGGGGAGCGAGCCACGGACACCCGAGACGTGGTCGCACGGCCGGAGCATGTTCGCGGCGCCGTGGAGCCTCGTCGCGTTCGACGACGCGACGGGGGAGGTGGCGGGCTACCTGCTGTCGAGCCGGTACGAGCACGACTGGCCGATCCTCGGGTACAGCGCGGGGTACACCGAGCTGCTCGGGGTTCGGCGCGCGTGGCGCGGGCGCGGGGTCGGTACCGCGCTGCTGGCGGCCGTGATGGACCTGTACCGCGCTGACGGCATGGAGTTCGTCGAGCTCGGGGTGGACACCGCGAACCCGTCGGGCGCGCACGGGCTCTACGCGAGCCTCGGCTATGAGGTGTTCCACGGCTCGACCCTGGTGACGATCGAGCTCTGAGCCGGCTCAGGCTACGATCGCGCCACCACTGGTCGACGAGGACCAGTCCGGGCGGAGGAGCACCCTGTGGCGGTCACGACGAGGGCGCGGCGCCTCTGGTCCCCCGCGAACCAGCGACAGCGCGGCGCGCTCGCCCTGCTCCTCGCGCTCGCCGTCGTCCACCTCGGTGCTCAGCTCGCGGGAGCGTCGAGCCTCGCGGACCGGTCGCAGTGGTTCCTCATGCCGGCGCTCGCGCTCGTTGTCGCGGTGTGGACGGCCCGGCCCCGCACGCGCCGGGTCCGGCTGGTGCTCGTCGCGCTCGGCTTCTCCTGGCTCGGCGACACCGTCCCCGACCTCGTGCCCGACGACGTCTCGTTCGTCGTGATGATCGGCTTCTTCCTGCTCGCGCAGGTCTGCTACATCACGGCGTTCGTGCCGGGGGCCCGGCGCTCAGCGATCCTGCGCAGGCCGGTCCTCGCGCTGCCCTACGCGCTGGTCTTCGTCGTCCTGGTCGCCTTGTGCGCGCCCGGTGCGGGGCCGATCCTTGGACCGGTCATCGTCTACGGGGCGTGCCTGACGACGATGGCCGTGCTCGCGACAGGCCTGGGCCGGGTCGGCGGGGTCGGTGGTGCGATCTTCCTGGTGTCGGACTCGCTCATCGCGCTCGGTGCGTTCGCCGACGGCTTCCACCTGCCCGTGGCGGGGTTCTGGGTGATGTCGACCTATCTCGCCGGACAGGGCCTCCTCGCGGCGGCGGTCCTCGTCGAGGACCGCCGGCGGGAGAGCATGACGACGGACGAGCCCGGTCAGCCCACCGCGTGGACCGGCGCCGGGAGCGGTACGCCCGACCCGTCCCTGCGCTGATCGGGCGCGGGCAGATCGATCGGTTGACCGCCCGAGCCCGTCGCGTGCGGCGGGGCCTGGCCCACCCACGCCAGGATGAGCGTGTCCTCGCCCTTGAGGAACCGGTGCGCTCGCACGCCTCCGGTCGCCCGGCCCTTGCCGGGGTAGAGCTCGAACGGGGTCGTCTTGGCCGTGCCGGCCTGCGTGCCAGGGAGAGCAGCGGCCGTCCCCGCCACCGTCACGACCGCCGCGTCCGCGCCCGGGAGCACCGCGCCGAAGAACACGACACGCTGACCGTCCGCCAGCTTGATGCCGGCCATGCCGCCGGCCGCTCGGCCCTGCGGTCGGACCGCGGACGCGGCGAAGTGCAGCAGCGAGGCGTCCGAGCTCACGAGGACGAGCTCGTCGTCGTCCGTGACCCCGGCGGCGCCGACGACCTCGTCGCCGTCCTTGAGCGCGATGACCTCCCACGTCTCCTTCGCGGGGGGCACATCACCCGCCGCGACCCGCTTGACCGTGCCCTGGGCCGTGCCCACGGCCAGGGTCGGTGCGTCGGGCGCGAGCGAGGTGAGGCCCACGACCTGCTCGCCGCGGTCGAGCGCGACGACCTCGGCCAGGGGGACACCACCCGAGAGGGTCGGTGCGCCGTCGGTCGGCGGGAGCGAGGGCAGGTCGAGCACCGGGACCCGGACGATCCGACCACGGGACGTCACGACCCCGACGTCGCCACGCGCCGTCGTCGCGATCGCGCCGCGCAGCACGTCGTGCCGGGAGCGCCGACCGCCCGCCTCGGTGCGGAACGGTGAGTCCTCCCCGGACGTCCGGGCGAGCAGGCCCGTCGCGGACAGCAGCGCCCAGCACGGCGTGTCGGCGATCTCGAGCGGAGCCGCCGCACGGGCCGACGGCGTCGCGCCGGTCACCGTCGCGCCACCCGCCGACTCGAGCAGGATCGTGCGACGCGGCGTACCGAAGGTCGCGGCGACGTCCGCCATGTCGTCGGACACGACCTTCCGCAGGCGTGCGTCGTCGGCCAGGATCGCCTGCAGCTCGGCGATCTCCGCCCGCAGCTGCTCCTTCTCCTTCTCGAGCTCGATGCGCTGGAACTTGGTCAACCGGCGCAGCCGCAGCTCCAGGATGTACTCGGCCTGCGCGTCCGACAGGTCGAACACGGTGCGCAGGCGGGCGCGGGCCGCGTCGGCGTCGTCCGACGTGCGAATGAGCTGGATGACCTCGTCGATGTCGAGGATCGCGATGAGCAGCCCCTCGACGAGGTGGAGCCGGTCGAGTCGCTTGCCCAGCCGGAAGCGGCTGCGACGCCGGATCACGTCGATCCGGTGCTCGACCCACACGACGAGCAGCTCGCGGAGCCCGAGGGTGCGCGGCTGACCGTCGACCAGCGCGACGTTGTTGATCGAGAACGACTCCTCGAGGGGCGTGTGCCGGTACAGCTGCTCGAGGACTGCCTCAGGGTTGAACCCGGTCTTGATCTCGATGACGAGCCGCAGGCCGTGCGTCCGGTCCGTGAGGTCCATGGCGCCAGAGATCCCCGAGAGCTTCTTGGACTGCACGCCCTCCTTGATCTTCTCGATCACCTTCTCGGGACCGACCATGTAGGGCAGCTCGGTCACGACGATGCCTTGGCGCCGCGCCGTGACGTTCTCGATGCGGGTCGTCGCCCGGGTGCGGAACGCCCCGCGGCCCGTGCGGTACGCGTCGCGGACACCGTCGAGGCCCACGATCTTGCCTCCCGTGGGCAGGTCCGGACCCGGGATGAAGCGCATGAGGTCGTCAAGGCCCGCATCGGGGTGCGCGACGAGGTGCCGGGCTGCCGCGATGACCTCGACGAGGTTGTGCGGCGCCATGTTGGTCGCCATGCCGACCGCGATGCCCGTCGTGCCGTTGACCAGGAGGTTCGGGATCGCGGCGGGCAGGACCTCGGGCTGCTGGAGCTTGTTGTCGTAGTTCGGGACGAAGTTGACGACGTCCTCGTCGAGACCGGCGGTCATCGCCAGGGCGGCCGGCGACTGCCGCGCCTCGGTGTACCGCGGCGCGGCCGGGCCGTCGTCGAGCGAGCCGAAGTTCCCGTGCCCGTCGACGAGCGGCAGGCGCTGCGTGAACGGCTGAGCGAGGCGGACCATCGCGTCGTAGATCGCCGTGTCACCGTGCGGGTGCAGCTTGCCCATGACGTCACCGACGACGCGCGCCGACTTCACGTACGGGCGGTCCGGGCGCAGGCCCATCTCGGACATCTGGAACAGGATGCGGCGGTGGACGGGCTTCATGCCGTCCCGCGCATCGGGCAGCGCCCGCGAGTAGATGACCGAGTACGCGTACTCGAGGAACGACCCCTGCATCTCCGCACCGACGTCGATGTCGATGATGTGCTCGGTGAAGTCCTCGGGCGGGACGTCGGTGCTCGCGTTACGGCGCGCCATGGCGGATGCGGCTCCTCGTGTCGTGCGGGGTGGTCAAGCGTGCGTGGACGTGCGTCCGCGGACAGTCGTGCGCGGACATTGTCGCGCGAGCCCGCGGCGCCGGGGTTCACGGCACGCTGGCGGGCGTGGGCTCGCTGCGTGGCGGCGAGCACTGTCACCCGCCGCGCACCGCACTAGCCTGACAGGTATGAACGACGTCACCGGTGACCCGCGCGAGCCCAGCGAGGGGGGCCGCGGCTATCCGGCCGGGTGGGAGGCCGACGTCGTCCTGCGTGACGGCACCACGACCCACATCCGCCCCATCCTGCCGACCGACGCTCCGGCGCTCCAGGCGTTCCACGTCGCGCAGTCGGACCGTTCGACGTACCTGCGGTTCTTCGCCTCGCTCGCGCGGCTGTCGGACCGTGACCTCGAGCGCTTCACGAACGTCGACCACGACAGCCGGGTCGCGCTGATCGCCGTCACCGCCGACGACGAGATCATCGGGGTCGCCCGCTACGACCGCGTCGGCGCCGACGAGGCCGAGGTGGCGTTCAACATCGCCGACGCGCACCACGGCAGGGGGCTCGGCTCGGTCCTGCTCGAGCACCTCGCGGCCGCTGCGCGCGAACGGGGGGTGCGCCGGTTCATGGCCGACGTCCTGCCGCAGAACGGTCGGATGATCGCGGTGTTCCGGGAGGCGGGGTACGCGGTCCGGCAGTCCATCGACGACGGGATCGTCTCCGTGGACTTCGACCTCGACCCGACCGACCGGTCGCTCGCGGTCATGGCGGACCGCGAGCACCGGGCCGAGGCGCGCAGCGTCCAGGGGCTCCTGACGGCGCGGTCGGTGGTCGTCGTGGCATCGACCGCGTCGGCGCCCGGCTCGATGGAGGACCTCCTGGCCCGGCGCGTCCTGGCGAACCTCGTCGCGGGCTCCGGCGACCTCGAGCTCCACGTCGTCGGGCTGGACCTTGCCGGAGCGGGGGTGCCCCAGGGGGCGGGCGTGCCCCAGCAGTGGCGGTCGGTCGCGGACATCCCCGGGCCGGTCGATCTCGCCGTCCTCGCGGTCCCGGCCGCCGAGTCGGTCGACGCGGTGCACGCCCTCGCACGGCTCGGGGTTCGCGGCGTCGTCGTCCTGTCGGCGGGGTTCGCCGAGACGGGCCCGGACGGGCTCGCGCTGCAGCGCGCACTCCTGCGGACGGCACATGCCGCCGGCATGCGCGTGGTCGGGCCCGGCTCGTACGGACTGCTGTCCACCGTGGAAGGCCGTACCCTCAACGCGTCGCTCGCGGTCGAGCCCCCGCCCCCGGGCACGCTCGGGCTGTTCTGCCAGTCCGCGCCGATGGCGCTGTCGATGCTCGCCTCGGTCCGTCGTCGGCACCTCGGGCTCGCCCAGTTCGTGTCCGCGGGCAACCGTGCCGACGTGTCGGGCAACGACCTCATGCAGTTCTGGCGTGACGACGACGCGACGCAGGTCGTCGGGCTGTACCTCGAGTCGATCGGCAACCCCCGCAAGTTCTCCCGCGTCGCGCGTCGGCTCGCGAGCGTCAAGCCCGTCGTCGTCGTCACGGCCGGCCGGTCCGGCCACGTCGTCCCGCCCGGTCACGCCGTCCGGACCACGTACGCGCCTCGCCGGACCCTCGAGGAGGTCATGCGCCAGTCGGGCGTCATCCGGGTCGAGAACACCCACCAGATGCTCGAGGTCGCGCAGCTGCTCATGCACCAGCCGCTCCCACGCGGTCGGCGCGCCGCGATCCTCGCCAGCTCGGCCTCGATGGCCTCGCTCGTGTCCGAGGCAGCTGTGGCGGCGGGGCTCGCCGTCGGACGGCAGGCGGCCATCGTGGCGGAGGACGCGACCGACGAGGTGATCGACTCGACCGTCGCCCGGCTGTACGCCGACGACACGGTCGACGTCGTCGTCGCGGTGCACATGCCGATCGTCGGACAGTCGGAGGGCCGGGTCGGACGCGCCCTGGCCCGCGAGGCGGCCGGCTCGGGTCGGGCGACTGTCGCCTGCCTCCTGGGCCTGCACGGCGCGACGCCCGAGCTCACCGCAGCCGACGCGACCGGGCGCAGCTGGACGATCCCCGCCTACACCACCCCCGAGGACGCGGTCCTCGCTCTCGGGCAGGCCGCGCGGTACGCCGCGTGGCGCACCGCGGACCAGGGCGAACGCGTGCACCCCGTCGGTGTCGACACCCGCGCCGCGCGCCGGGCGGTCGCCGGGTGGCTCGCGGGCGTCGAGCCGGGCGTGACCGTGGACCTCGACGCAGCACAGACCGCCCAGCTCCTGGGGTTCATCGGCGTCGACGTGCTCGAGGCCATCCCGGTCTGGTCTGCGGACGAGGCGGTCGCGGCGGCCCGACGCATCGGCTGGCCCGTCGCGCTCAAGACCACCGTGCCGGCGCTGCGGCACCGGGCCGACCTGGGTGGCGTCCGGCTCGACGTCCATGACGAGGCCGAGATGCGCGCCGACGTCGACCAGGTGCTGGCCCTCGCCGCATCCCACGTCCCGGCACCGGGCCGCGCACCGCTCGAGGTGCAGTCCATGGCCCCGCACGGTGCGGCCTGCGTCGTGCGGACCGCCGAGGACCCGCTCATCGGCCCCGTCCTCAGCTTCGGACTCGCCGGTGACGCGTCCGACCTGCTGGGCGACATCAGCTACGCGGTGCCGCCACTCACCGACGTCGACGTCGCGGAGCTCGTCAGGACCGCTCGCGCCGCGCCGCGCCTCTTCGGCTACCGCGGACTGCCTCCGCTCGACGTCGCCGCGCTCGAGGACGTCATCGCCCGCGTGTCGGTGCTGGCCGACGACCTGCCCGAGCTCCGCAGCCTCGAGCTCAACCCCGTGGTCGTCGCCGAGCGCGGCGCGGTGCTGCTCGGCGCGCACGCGCAGCTCGCCCAGGCCGACCGCGCGGACGGGTCGCGGCGGGCCCTGCCGTCGTGAGGCTGATCGGCCGTGACAAGGACCCGGACCGGCCCGATCTGCCAGGGCGAGCCGTGGGCGGTCGCCGAGGTGGAAGGATGGACGCCGTGCCAGCAGCGTTCACTGATCTCCGCCATGACCTCCACCGAGCGGGCTACTACCCCGAGCTGGTCGCGGACGTCCTCGACGTCGCGCTCGCTGACGAGGAGCTCGTCGCGTACCTCGTGCTCCCCGAGACGACGTTCGACGAGGCCGAGGTCCGTCGCCACGTCACCGTGCTCGTCCTGACCCCGACGCGACTGGTCGTCACCCACGTCGACGACCACCCGGCAGACAGCGAGAACCCGTCGGCGAGCGCCTCGGCCACGACGGAGTCGGTCCCCGTCGCCGAGCTGCGCTCGGTCGCACTCACGCACGTCATCGAGTCGCCCGAGAAGCACCGCGCCGGGGACGCCGCGTCGGAGATCACGTTGGCCATCGGGTGGGGCGCGGTCTCCCGGATCGACCTCGAGCCGGTCGCCTGCCCCGACCCCGCGTGCGAGGCCGACCACGGCCTGACCGGCACCCTCACCCCCGACGACGTCGTCGTCCGTGTCAGTGCGGTGGCCGAGGGCGCCGCCGCCGTCCGCGCCGCCACGGCGTTCGCGCGCCGCCTCAACGCCGCCGCCCGAGGACGATGAACGCCTCGGCCACGGCGTCGGCCCGCGGCGGCGGTCCGGCGACCCTCACGTCTGCCGGCTTCGTCCTCCCGGACTACGACCGCACGATCGGTCTGATCCTGCCCGCCGTCGCCGATGCGATCGGCGCCCATGACGTCCCCGGCGGACCCGCCGCGCGCGCCGCACTGGGCCTGCCGACGTCGCAGCGCGCCTGCGTCGTGCTGGTCGACGGCCTCGGTCTGCTCAACCTGACCGAGCGGGCGAGCCAGGCGCCGTTCCTGCGTTCACTGCTCGCCGCGGGCACCGATCTCTGCTCGGGCTACCCGTCGACGACGGCCGCCTCGATGGGCACGTTCGGCACCGGGATGTCACCGGGTCGCACCGGGATGGTGGGCTACACCGCGCGGAACCCCGTCACGGGCGGTCTGGCGAACCTCGTGTCGTGGGACGGCGCCAGTTCGCCGCGTGAGTGGCAGCGTGAGCCGACGGTCTTCGAGCAGGTCGAGGCGGGCGGCATCTCGGTCACGAGCGTGGGGCCACGGAAGTTCGCGGGCTCGGGCCTCACGGAGGCCGCGCTCCGCGGAGGCTCGTACCGGGCGGCGGAGTCGCTGCCCGACCGCGTCGACGTCGCCCTGTTCGAGCTGATGGGGCCGGCCCTCGTCTACCTCTACTGGGGTGAGGTGGACAAGACCGGGCACCACCACGGCTGGGGCTCGCGCCAGTGGGGCAACGAGCTGGCCACGCTCGACCGCGAGCTGGCGCGGCTCGCGCGGTCGCTGCCGCGGGGAACGACCCTCGTCGTCACGGCCGACCACGGCATGGTCGACGTCGACCGTTCGCAGCGCTGGGACGTCGCGCAGACCCCCGCCCTCAAGGAAGGCGTCGAGCTTGTCGCCGGGGAGCCGCGCGCACTGCACCTCCACGTGCCCGCCGGGCCGGACGCGGGGGAGCGGTCACACGCCGTCGCCCGTCGATGGGCCGCGACGCTCGGGAGCGCAGCCGTCGTCGCGCTCGGCGACGACGCGGTCGCCGACGGGTGGTTCGGGCCCGTCGCGGAGCACGTCCGGCCGATGATCGGAGACGTCGTCGTCGCGATGACGGGACGCGCGACCGTCGTCGACTCGCGGACCCAGTCGCGCATGTCGCTCGAGCTCGTCGGCGTGCACGGCTCGTTGACACCGCACGAGCTGACGGTGCCCCTCCTGACCGTGCAGGCCTGAGCAGAAGGTGAGGTCCGGTGGCTGAGCTGGTGTTCTTCTCCGGCACGATGGACTCGGGCAAGTCGACCCTCGCCCTCCAGATGCACCACAACCATGCCGCGCGGGACCGCGACGGGCTGCTGTACACCCGGAACGACCGTGCCGGCGTCGCCCGCCTGTCGTCGCGCCTCGGCCTGAGCGTCGGCGCCAACGAGGTGACGGACAGCACCGACTTCTGGTCCGAGGTCGTCGCGTTGCGCACCCGTGGCAGGTCCGTCGACTACCTGATCTGCGACGAGGCCCAGTTCTACTCCGCGACGCAGATCGACCAGCTCGCGCGCGTGGTCGACGACCTCGGTGCCGACGTGTTCGCGTTCGGCATCTCGACCGACTTCCGCACGCGCCTCTTCCCCGGGTCCGAGCGCCTCGTGGAGATCGCGGACCGTGTCGAGGAGCTGCAGGTGCGTGCGCTGTGCTGGTGCGGCGCGCGGGCGACTCACAACGCCCGGACCGTGGCCGGCGTGATGGTCGTCGAGGGCGCGCAGGTCGTCGTCGGTGACGTCAAGGCCGACGAGGATGCCGTCGGCTACGAGGTGCTGTGCCGCCGCCACCACATGCGTCGGATGACGGCCGGGACCGCGCGCGCGGCCGCGCCGTCCCCGCAGACCCTGGGTCTCCTGCCGGACGGGGGACCGGCAGCGGCGGATCGGTGAGGGCGCGAGCCCCCCCGCGTCACTCGGGCTTGGCGCCGAACACGATCTCGTCCCAGCTCGGGACCTTGGCGCGTGCCTTGCGTGGCTTGGCGCGCTCGGGGGCGGCCCGCTCGTCGGCGGGCAGCGCAGCGGCTGCCGGGAGCGCGGCGGTGTCGTCCCCGGCGCGGGTCGAACGCCGCGTGACGGCTGCGGGCCCCGTGCGCACGGGCGGTGCGGGCAGCACCGTCGCCTCCGCAGCCGGGTCGGCATCGACAGGGTGCGCACCGGGCACCTGGGCCTCGAACGTTGCGAAGTCGAAGGCGTGCTGGGGACCGAAGCCCTCGAACTCCTCCTCGTCGTCGGCGTCGGCGTCCAGGTCGACCAGCTGACGGATGCCGCGGCGGCTGCTCAGGTCGTCGAGGAGCGCGTTCGTCCGCTCGTGCGGGTCGGGCTCGTCCTCGAGGTCGTCCGAGAGTACGGCGTGCGCGTCGACCGACTCGAGCACCGGCCGAACCGCACCGTTCGCCTCGACGTCGAAGACCACGTCCCGCACCGCAGCCAGGTGCCGACGGGGGATCGGCTCGTCGGCGATCTCCGTCTCGGACAGCCACCGGGCCTCGTCCTCGTCGGCCTGCACGACTCGCTTCGCCGGGTCGAACGTCCACCGGGCCTCGCGCTCGTCGCCGTCGCCGACCATGAACCGCGCGACCACGAACCACGGTCCGGACGGCGATCGGTGCGCGTCCCAGGCGAGCGTCTCGAGGGCAACACCACGGGCCGCCAGGCGGTCGGTGACGAGATCGCCGAGCACGGGGGCACCGGCGTCGCGCCCGACCCGGGTCGACCGCGCCTGGTCGGCGATGAACGCACGCTCCGCGAGGACGGGCCCCTCGTAGCGGCGGACCTGCTCGACGACGAGGTCAGCCTCGTCGGCGACCTCCTGCGCGGTGCTGCCGGCACGGATGCGCGTCTGGATCTCCCGCGGGCTCAACGACCCCGCACGAGCGGCGCGCAGCTGCTCGAGCTGCGGCCGGTCGCGACGCACGGCCGCACGCAGCGGCTCGTCGATGCGCAGGCGGAAGCGCTGACCGTCCGGCGCGGCAAGCACGAGATGCTCGCCGTCGTCGTGCAGTCCTATCAGCTCGAGCTCACCCATCCGACCTCCCGGTACTCAGGGACGAGACTGCCACCCCGACGCCCCGATCGCCGGTAGGCGCTGCGGTGCGCCGCGCACCGCGCGCGCACCGGGTGCTGTTGGATCGGGGGCGTGCCGCCCGATCTCCCCTCGAACAGCTCCTGGAGCTCGTCGGCGTGTTCGTGGGCGGTCTTTCGGGCGCGCTGGCCGCCATCCGCAAGCAGTTCGACATCTTCGGCATCGTGGTGCTGGCGTGGGCGGCGGGGCTCGGGGGCGGGCTCATGCGCGACGTGCTCATCGGCGCGTTCCCACCGGTGGGCATCGGTCGGTGGGAGTTCATCCTGACCGCGTGCCTCGCGGGCGTGACGATGTACTTCTTCCACCCGCGGCTCGAGCGGGCCCGGCGCATGATCGCCGCGCTGGACGCCGGCGCGCTCGCGCTCTTCACGGTCGTCGGGACGGTCAAGGGCCTCTCGCTGGGTGCCGGCCCGACCGCGGCGGTGTGCGTCGGCGTCATCACGGGCGTCGGCGGCGGTGTCCTGCGTGACCTGCTCACGGGTGAGGTGCCGGTCGTCCTGCACCATCGCCAGCTCTACGCGATCCCGTCGGTGATCGGCGCCTCGGTGACCGTCGCGCTCTGGTCCACCTCGTCGCTCTCGACGCTCACGGTGGGCGTCGCCGTCGGCCTGGTGCTCGGGCTCCGCCTCGTCGCGATGCGGTTCCACCTGAACGTCCCCGGACCCTGGCGGGGCGGGGCGCGCGAGAGCTGAGGCGCGTGCCGTCGCGTCGTGCCTCTGTCGCCTCGCGGTCAGGCGGGTCGGGCAGGATGGTCGCGTGACCTCGCAGCAGACCGACCCCCGCTCACCCGAACCGACCCCCGCCGCACCCCCCGCAACGCCGCCCGACGCAGCGACGGTGCGCGAGCTCGTCGCGCTGGCCGAGGAGCTCGCGCGGGCCGCGGGTCACCTCGTGCGCGACGGGCGTCCCGACCGGGTCGACGTCGCGGCCACGAAGTCCAGCCCGATCGACGTCGTCACGGCGATGGACCTCGCGTCCGAGGCGCTGCTGCGCAGGATGCTCGCGGAGCGTCGACCGGGTGACGGGGTCCTGGGCGAGGAGGAGGGGCATGTCGCCGGGACGACGGGCCTCACGTGGGTCCTCGACCCGATCGACGGCACCGTGAACTACCTGTACGGGATCCCCGCCTACGCGATCTCGGTCGCCGTCGTGGCGGGTGAGCCCGACCCGGCGACGTGGACCGCGGTGGCGGGATGCGTGCACTCGGTCGCGGACGGACGGACGTACACCGCGGGCCGCGGCCTGGGCGCGCAGCTCGACGGTCGCGCCATCCGGGTCAACTCGGCGCGGCCGCTCGCCGAGTCGCTCCTCGGGACGGGCTTCGGTTACACCGTCGAGCGTCGCCGCGCGCAGGCGCGGGTCGTGGCGGCGCTGCTGCCCCAGGTACGTGACATTCGTCGCATCGGATCGGCCGCGCTCGACCTGTGCACCGTGGCGTCCGGCGGTCTCGACCTGCACTACGAACGTGGCCTGCGGCCGTGGGACCACGCGGCCGGTGCGCTCGTCGCGCAGGAGGCCGGCGCGCTGGTCAGCGGGCTGCGTGGGCGGCCGGCAGGCGAGGCGATGACGGTCGCAGGTGCGCCTGGCACCGTGGAGGAGCTGATCGCGTTGCTCGAGGACCTCGAGGCTGACACGGACTCCTGAGCCCGCGCCGGGGTGGTCGTCGTCGTGCCCTGGCAGCGTGCGGGTGCGCGGCGGGCAAATATGGTGCAGAATCCCACCGCCGCGGGAACAAAGTGCAGCGCCGAAGCATTGATCCCGCGTACGACGATCCGCCGACACGACCGGAGTGTGAACCCGCAGATGGCAACCGACTACGACGCCCCGCGCAAGACCGAGGAGGACCTGAGCGAGGACTCGCTCCAGGAGCTCCAGGCCCGGCGCTCCGACAAGAACTCGGGCGTGGTGGACGAGGACGAGACCGAAGCTGCCGAAGGATTCGAGCTCCCCGGAGCCGATCTCTCCGGCGAGGAGCTGTCGGTCCGGGTGCTTCCGCGTCAGGCGGACGAATTCACCTGCACCCGGTGCTATCTCGTCCACCACCGCAGCCAGCTCGCGTACGAGAAGGACGGCCAGCCCGTCTGCTCCGAGTGCGCGGCCTGACCCCGAACGACCACCGCACGACGCACTGACGCACGCGAGGCCAGGAGCTCCGGAAGACCGGGCTCCTGGCCTCGATGCGTCACGGCCCGGTCGGTGCCGACTGCTGCGCGAGCACGGCGACCAACGCCTGCGGGCGGCGAGTCGAGACGAGCCAGTACGGGGTGGGGTCCTGCGGGTCCTCGACCTCGATGCGGACGGCCGTGGGGATCCACGACCGCAGGCACACGTACGCGCGCGCGTCGAGCGCCGGTCCGAGCTCGTACCGGGTCGCCGCACGATCCAGGACGCGCACAGGGCCGAGCAGGTCGAGCGGGATGTGGGCCGAACCCGCCCGCAGCTCGCCGCCCGCCACCTCGATCCGTGGGGCGGTGGCGAGGCCCAGCACGGCGCCCGCGACGAGAGCCGCTGCACCGAGGCCCAGCGCGAGCCCGAGCCCGAGCGGGACGAACGAGATCATCAGCATGCCGGCGAGGCCGACGGTCACGATCCACATCCCGGGCCCCGGTCGCAGCCGCTCGGCGAAGAGCGCGGACGTCGGGCGGTGAAGATCGGCAGGCATGCGACCAAGCATCCCACCCAGGATCGGACGGTCACGATCAGACGGTAGGGTCGGGCCCCGTGACGGGCGACACGACTCTTGAGGTACTGCTCCTGCGGCTCGACGACGGGGTGCCGGTGCCGAGCTACGCCCACCCCGGCGACGCGGGCGCCGATCTCGTGACCCGGGTCGACGTCGTGATCCCGCCGCAGGGCCGCGCGACGGTGCCGACCGGCATCGCGATCGCCCTGCCGGACGGGTACGCCGCGTTCGTGCACCCGCGCTCGGGGCTCGCCGCTCGCCACGGGCTGACGATCGTCAACGCCCCGGGAACGGTCGATGCCGGCTACCGCGGGGAGATCGCGGTGACGCTGCTCAACACCGACCAGGCCGAGCCTGTCGTCCTGCACCGGGGTGACCGGATCGCCCAGCTCGTGATCCAGGCCGTCGAGCGGGCGCGGTTCGTCGAGGCCGAACGGCTGCCGGGGTCGCACCGCGGCGACGGCGGGTTCGGCTCGAGCGGCGGATGGAAGTCGGCCGGTACGCCGACCGCCTGACGCCCTGCGCGCCCGCGCTGGACACGGGGCAGGGGCGGATTACTGTCGTGGGGTACCCCAGGGCGGGTGACATCTTCGAAAGAGGGACGAGCTGTGGGTCTTTTCCGGCGCGGTACGCACGGGCGTACCGCCGAGGACGCAGGGGTCGAGAACGCCGTCGAGGGCCAGGACGTCGAGGACGCGGTCGTCGACGACGACGCGCTCGACGCTGGGACCGACGATGCGGCGACGAACGGCCAGGTCACGGAGGCGCACGCCGCGGCGGTGCGCACCGGGGGCCCGTGGGACGTCGACGACGCGCCCGGGGCCGGTCCCCGGGTGGACCTCGGCGCGATCCTGCTGCCCGCGGTCCAGGGCATGGAGCTGCGCATGGAGATCGACAAGGCCACCGGTGCCGTCTCGGCGGCCGCGGTCAGCGTCGAGGGCTCCACGCTCCAGATCCAGGCGTTCGCGGCACCGCGGACCGAGGGGATCTGGGACGACATCCGGGCCGAGATCGCCGAGTCGGTGATCAAGCAGGGCGGTTCGGCCGACGACCTTCCTGGGCCCTTCGGTCGCGAGCTGCTCGCCAGGCTGCCCGTCCGCACGGCCGAGGGACGCACGGGCCACCGCCCCGCGAGGTTCATCGGCGCCGACGGCCCGCGCTGGTTCGTGCGCGGGGTCGTGACGGGCAAGGCTGCCGTCGACCCGGCGGCCGCCGAGGCGATCGAGCGGATCTTCTCCGACATCGTCGTCGTCCGAGGTGCCGAGGCGTGCGCTCCGCGCGACCTGCTCCCGCTGCGCATCCCCGGTGAGCGGCCGGCGATCGTGCCGGACGCCGCCGAGCCGTCGTCACCCTCGTTCGACCCCATGGCCCGGGGTCCGGAGATCACGGAGATCCGATGAGCCTGCGCGAGGTCCTGCACCGGGCGTTCGAGTCCCAGTCCGAGATCGAGGCCGCCGAGGAGCGCGCCGAGGCGAAGCAGACGGTCGGCTGCGTCGCGGTGGACAAGGTGAGCGACCGCCACCGCGTCAGCGTGTCCGGCGTGCTGCGGTCCGTCACCCTGCGACCGCGCGAGGGAGTTCCCGCGCTCGAGGCCGAGCTCTACGACGGCAGCGGCACCCTCGACCTGGTCTGGCTCGGCCGCCGAGCGATCGCCGGCATCAACCCCGGGCGGCGCCTGCGCATCGACGGGTTCGTCTGCGACATCGCAGGGCGCCCGACGGTCTTCAACCCGCGCTACGAGCTGCGGCCCCGACCCGGTGAGTGAGCTCGTGGAGGCCTCGCAGCCCGAACCGGCCCCGGCGGAACCGGCTGGACCCGCGGCCCCGCTCGCGGGCGCGCGCGGCGTGCGGATGATCGCCGGCGAGGAGTTCTCGTTCACCGAGGCGATCGGCGGCGTGCGCGGGCTGGTCGAGTCGGCGCTGCCGGGCCTCGTCTTCGTCGTGGTGTTCGTCGCCACGCACCGGCTCGCCCCGTCGCTGATCGCGTCCGCCGGGCTGGCCCTGGCCGCCGTGGTCGTGCGACTCGTGCAGAGGACAGCGGTCACCCAGGCGTTCTCCGGCGTCCTCGGCGTGGCGATCGGTGTCGTGTGGGCCTGGCGCACCGGTGAGGCGCAGAACTTCTTCGCGTGGGGCCTCGGAGTCAACATCGCGTGGTGCGTGGGCGCGGCCGCCTCGGTCCTGGTCGGATGGCCGGCCGTCGGGGTGGTCGTGAGCCTGGTCCGCGGCGAGGACATGTCGTGGCGAACCCGTCCGGAGGCCCGTGGGGCTCGCCGCCGGTACGCGTGGGCGACGTGGCTGTGGGCGGCGGTGTTCGGCCTGCGGCTCGCCGTGCAGGTCCCGCTCTACCTGCAGGGCAGCGACGCGGTCGGGTGGCTCGGTACCGCCAAGCTCGTGATGGGCGTCCCGCTGTTCGCGGTCGGCCTGTGGGTCACGTGGCTGATGGTCCGTGGGTCAGGAGCCGTTCGAGCTCCTTCTCGTCCGCCTCTCGACCCGTGACGAACATCAGCTCGTCGTGGGCCTCGAGCGTGTCGTCGATGCTCGGGGCGATCGGCCGGTCACCCCGGATGATGCACGCGAGCACCGTGTCCGCGGGCCAGATCACCTGACCGACGCGCACGCCGACCAGCGCGGACTCGACCGGGAGCGTCAGCTCGAGGATGTCCGCACCGGACTGGTGGAACGTGAAGATCCGCACGAGGTCGCCGACCGCGACGGCCTCCTCGACCATCGCCGTCATGATGCGCGGGGTCGACACGGCGACGTCCACGCCCCACGCCTCGTCGAACATCCACTCGTTCTTGGGGTTGTTGACGCGGGCCACCGTGCGCGGCACTCCGTACTCAGTCTTCGCGAGCAGCGCGATGACCAGGTTGGCCTTGTCGTCACCGGTCGCGGCGACGACGACGTCGCACTCGTCGACCTTGGCCTGCGTGAGGGTGGGGAGCTCGCACGCGTCCGCGAGCAGCCACTCGGCATCCGGGACCTGCGCGATGCGCATCGCGGACGGCTGCCGGTCGATGAGGGTGACCTCGTGACCGTGGCCGAGGAGCTCGCGCGCGATCGAGCGCCCGACGGAACCGGCTCCAGCGATGACGACCCTCATGCGGAGACCTCCGGTGCGTGGGTGAGCGTGCGCTCGACGTGGTGGGCCTCGTCGGTGCGCAGCAGGACGTGCACGGTGTCGTTCTCCTGCATGACGGTGGCCGGCGTCGGCAGGACGCCGTCGCCGTAGCGCGTCACGTACGCGACGCGGGCGCCGCTGGCCTCCTCGAGGGCTCGCAGCGGCCGACCGACCCACCCGGGGTGGACGTCGACCTGAGCGAGCACGATGTGGCCGGACGAGTCGCGGTGCTCTTCCGTCGCCCCCATCGGGAGCAGGCGGCGCAGCACCTGGTCGGCCGTCCACCGGACGGTCGCGACCGTCGGGATGCCCAGACGCTGGTAGATCTCGGCGCGGTGCGGGTCGTAGATGCGCGCCACGACGTTGTCGACCCCGTACTTCTCGCGCACGACGCGTGCCGCGAGGATGTTGGAGTTGTCGCCGTCGGACACGGCCGCGAAACCGTAGGCGTCCTCGATCCCGGCCTGCTGCAGCGTGTCGCGGTCGAAGCCGAGACCCGTGACCTTGTTGCCGGAGAACTCCGCGTCGAGGCGCCGGAACGCCTCGGGGTTCTGGTCGATGACGGCCACAGAGTGGCCTTGTCCCTCGAGCGACTGGGCAAGAGTCGCTCCGACCCGGCCGCAGCCCATGATGACGAAGTGCACAGCCGGTCACGCTATACCAGGGTGGACGTCGCCGCCGTCCCGCGGACGCCACCGGTCGGCGCGAAGTCCGGGGTGCGCTGGCCTAGCATGGGCTCCCGTGTCGGACATTGCGGATACCGCCAAACGCCTGCTGCTCGGACGGCCCGTCCGCAGCGACCGGCTCGGCCACACCCTGCTCCCCAAGCGGATCGCGCTGCCCGTGTTCGCGTCGGACGCGCTGTCCTCCGTGGCGTACGCGCCGGACGAGGTCCTGCTCACGCTCGCGGTCGCAGGCCTGACCGCCACAGCCATCTCCCCGTGGGTCGGCCTGGCGGTTGTCATCGTGATGGTCACGGTGATCGCGTCGTACCGGCAGAACGTCCACGCCTACCCGTCGGGTGGTGGCGACTACGAGGTCGCGACCGTGAACCTCGGGCCGACGGCCGGTGTGACCGTCGCGAGCGCGCTGCTCGTCGACTACGTGCTGACGGTGGCCGTGTCGATCTCCGCGGGCGCGCACTACGCGTCGTCGGCGCTGCCAGCCCTGCGAGGGCACGAGATGGTCTTCGCGATCATCCTCGTCGTGCTGATCACGCTGGTGAACCTGCGCGGCGTCAAGGAGTCGGGGACAGCCTTCGCGATCCCCGTCTACCTGTACATGCTCGCCGTGGGGACGACGGCCATCGTCGGGCTGGTCCGCTACGTGCTGGGCAACCTGCCGATGGCGGCGAGCGCGCAGCTCGACATCGTGCCCACCTCCGCGTTCGACCAGGGTCTGACGGGCGCGGCCGGCGTGTTCCTCGTCCTGCGGGCGTTCGCGTCCGGGTCTGCGGCCCTGACCGGCGTCGAGGCGATCAGCAACGGGGTGCCCGCGTTCAAGAAGCCGAAGTCGAAGAACGCGGCCACGACGCTCGCCCTGCTGGGGATGGTCTCCGCACTGTTCATGACGTCGATCCTGTTCCTCGCCCGGGTCACGGGCGTCCACTTCGTGGAGTTCCCGGCGACGGAGCTGCTGCGTGACGGGATCCCCGTGGGGGACTCCTACGTGCAGCACCCGGTCATCGGACAGCTCGCCGAGACGATCTTCCAAGGGATGCCGATCGCGTTCTACGCCGTCGCCGTCGTCACGGGGATCATCCTGGTGCTCGCCGCCAACACCGCGTTCAACGGCTTCCCGGTCCTCGGCTCGATCCTGGCGCGCGACGGCTACCTGCCGCGCCAGCTGCACACGCGCGGCGACCGGCTCGCGTTCTCCAACGGCATCCTCACCCTCGCTGCGGCGGCCATCGCGCTCATCGTGGCGTTCGACGCCGAGGTGACGCGCCTCATCCAGCTGTACATCGTCGGTGTGTTCGTGTCGTTCACGCTCAGCCAGCTCGGGATGATCAAGCACTGGACGCGCGAGCTGGGCACCGAGCCCGACCCGCGTGCACGGGCTCGGATGCGGCGCTCGCGGGTGATCAACTCGATCGGCTTCGGCATGACCGGGACGGTCCTGCTCGTCGTGCTGGCGACGAAGTTCACGCACGGTGCGTACATCGCGATCCTGGCCATGGGGGCGGTGTTCGTGGTCATGCGGGGGATCCGCGGGCACTACGACGCCGTCCGGTCCGAGCTCGCTCTCGGTGTCGATGCCGAGTCCGCCCGGGCCCTGCCGAGCCGCGTGCACGCGATCGTGCTCGTCTCGCACCTGCACCGCCCGACGATGCGTGCGATCGCCTACGCGCGGGCCTCCCGGCCGCAGGTGCTCGAGGCGGTCACGGTGGGCGTCGAGCCGGATGCCGTCGCGGCGCTGCAGGCAGAGTGGGAGAGCCTCGACCTGCCCGTCCCGCTCAAGGTGCTGGACTCGCCCTTCCGCGAGATCACGCGCCCGATCCTGACGTACGTGCGCTCGATCCGGCGCGAGAGCCCGCGCGACCTCGTCGTCGTGTACATCCCGGAGTACGTCGTCGGGCACTGGTGGGAGCAGCTCCTGCACAACCAGAGCGCGCTGCGGCTCAAGGGCCGGCTGCTGTTCACGCCGGGCGTCGTCGTCGCCTCCGTGCCGTGGCAGCTCGCGTCCACCCACGGGCAGACGGGGCTCGAGGACCGGGTCCGGGGTACGGTTCCGCGTGGACTCTGACCTGATTGAGCTCGAGATCGGCCCCATCGCGCACGGCGGGCACTGCGTGGCACGCCTGGATGCGGTGGACGACGGGACGTCTGGTGCGGACGGCCCCGGCCGGGGCCGCGTCGTCTTCGTGCGGCACACCCTGCCGGGCGAGCGGGTGCTCGCGCGTCTGACCGAGTCCGGCGAGGGTGCGACGTTCTGGCGCGCCGACGCGGTCGAGGTCCTCGTGGCGTCGCCGGATCGCGTGCCGTCGGCCTGGCCTGCTGCGGGTCCCGGGGGAGTGGGTGGCGGTGAGCTCGCTCACGTCGCCCTCCCCGCGCAGCGCGCCTGGAAGTCGACAGTCATCGCCGAGCAGCTGAGCAGGCTGGCGCACGTCGAGCGCGAGGTCCCCGTCGAGGGGGCTCCCGGCGACGACGAGCGTGGCGGGCTCGGCTGGCGCACCCGCATCGAGCTCGTGGCGGACGCCTCGGGGCGGGCCGGCATGAGCAAGTTCCGCTCGCACGACGTGCTGGCGCTGGACTCGATGCCGCTCGCGAGCGAGGCCATCGTCGCGCTCGACCTGTTCTCCAAGACGTGGCGACCCGGTGCGCGCATCGAGGCCGTGGCCCCCGCGGGCGGCGACGCGCCGCTCGTCCTGGTCGACGGCGAACCCTTCGACCTGCGCCGTGGCCGCCCGGACCCCCGCCCGAACGCCCGGTCCTCGGTCAACGAGATCGTCGAGATCGCCGGCCGCACCCATGTGTTCCGGGTCGGTGCCAGCGCCTTCTGGCAGGTCCACCGCGAGGCGCCCGGCGTCCTTGCGCGCGCCGTGCTCGAGGCGCTGGGCGACGTCGAGGGCGCCACGGTGCTCGACCTGTACTCCGGCTCGGGGCTGTTCACCGTGCCGATCTCCGAGGCCGTCGGGCCCACAGGTGCCGTCGTCGCGGTCGAGGGCGATGCCCGGGCCGTCCGCGACGCCCGCCGGGTCGTGCACGACCGTCCGAACGTCGAGCTGCTCCAGGGCGACGTCGGACGGGTCATGACCGGTGAGGACGACTCGAGCTCGAGCGTCGTGCACGCCGACGTCGTCGTCCTCGACCCGCCGCGCGTCGGTGCGGGTCGGGTGGTCGTCGAGGCGATCGCCGCGCTGCGGCCCGAGCGGGTCGTGTACGTGGCGTGCGACCCCGCGGCACTCGCTCGCGACATCGCCTACTTCGCGGGCGCCGGCTACACGCTGGGCGACGTGCGGGCGTTCGACCTGTTCCCGATGACGCACCACGTCGAGTGCGTGGCGGTCCTCCTCCCGGCGTGATCGTGGGTGGCCGTCCGCGCTCGACGGGCTCGGGTGTGGTGAGGCTCACGAGCCGCGACAGCGCTACGGAGCGGTAGACGGACGAAGGTCCCCGCCCCGTCGCCGCCCGCGCGGGCATCCTCGAAGCATGGGGACAGATGCCACCGGCGTGATCTCGCACGACACCGACGACGACCGTCGCGGCACATCGGTGGAGGTCCCGGGGTACGGCGATGTCGCCCGCGACGCGGGCATCCTCGACACGCCCGCCCTCCGCGCCGAGATCGCGACCTTCCTCGATGCCGCGACGGTCCTGCTCGCGCGCCCTGTCTGCTGGGACTCGACGCGCTGGAACGTGTGGTGGGGCGTGGACGCGCTCGCGCGGCGCGCTGGCGACCCTGACCACCTCAGCCAGAACGTCCGGGTCTGGCGCGACGGCCACGGCGTCATCGTCGCGATCGCCGTCCACGAGCGACCGGGACCGACGTTCGACGTCGTCGTCCACCCGGCGTGGGTCGACGTCGCCGAGACCGTCGTGTCCGATGCCGTGAGCACGTGGGGCGAGGGCGGCGCTGCGCGCACGCACGCCGTCGTCGGTGACGTCCACGAGGACGCGCTGCGGCGCCTGGGCTTCCGGCCGGGCGAGGCCGGCGTCGGGACGATCCACGAGCTCAGCACGACGCCCCCGAGGCGCGTCGTCCTGCCCCCGGCTACACGGTGCGCGACATCCTGCATACCGGCGGCCGCCGCGCTCGGCTCGCGTGCATGGCCCAGGCGTTCCTCGGCGAGGACCTGGTGCCGAAGGACGCGACCTACCCGCGCGCGGACCTGCCGGGTTACTGTCCCGAGCTCGACCTCGCGGTGATCGCGCCGCACGGGATCGACGTGGCGACGTGCTTCGGGTACGTCCCGGGATCGGGAGCGCCGGCGGTCATCGAGGGCGTCGGCACGCGACCCGGCTCGCGCGGGCTGGGCCTGGCGACGGCTGCGGTGGCCGCGTGCCTCGACCTGCTGGCGGAACGAGGCGTGGCACACGCCACCGCCACCGGGTGGCACGCGGAGGCGAACGCCATGTACCGAGGGCTGCTCCCGACGCGCAGCCACCGGATCGACAGCTGGGTCCGCGAGCCCGCCTGACAGCGGCGCGGGTGCACGGCCGGCGCCGCAGCCGCCAGGCCTCGCGACAGACGGTCCGGCGGCCTACCGTGGTGGTGCGCCGGGCCGCGGTGGCCCGGACGGAGGGAGTCGACGACGATGACCGACCACGAGCACGAGGCCGCGCAGCGGCTCGCCGAGGCGAGCCGGGTCGCGAGCGAGGAGCTGTTCAAGCAGGGCACGCCGGAGTACGACGCCCGCGCGCACCAGCGGGCCGTGGAGTTCGAGCGGAAGGCGGCCGAGGCCGTCGCGGCGGAGGCAGAGGCCGCCAAGGCAGCCAAAGCAGCCAAGTCCGCCAAGGGCGCGTCGCACAGCTGACCTGCGGGGTCGGTGGCGTGTCGCCCAGCACGACCTGACCCGCTAACATGTATCTTGACATCGAGATACATGACGTCGTGCCGGCACGGTCCGGCGGCGACCGCCACCCTGTCCCGGCGGGACGCCACCGTCGGTACGCCCGCCCAGCGAAGGAGCCACAGTGAGCAGCGTCGACAGTTTCGGGTCGAAGGGCACGCTCGAGGTCGGTGATGCGTCCTACGAGATCTTCCGGCTCGCGGCCGTCCCCGGCGTCGCACGCCTGCCGTACAGCCTCAAGATCCTTGCCGAGAACCTGCTGCGTACCGAGGACGGCCTGAACACCACCGCCGACCACGTGCGCGCGATCGCGGCGTGGGACCCCGACGCGCAGCCGGACACCGAGATCCAGTTCACGCCCGCGCGCGTGATCATGCAGGACTTCACCGGCGTCCCGTGCGTCGTCGACCTCGCGACGATGCGGGAGGCTGTCGCCGAGCTGGGCGGGGACCCGAGCAGGATCAACCCCCTGGCGCCCGCCGAGCTCGTCATCGACCACTCGGTGCAGATCGACGTGGCCGGCCGGGCCGACGCGTTCGCCCGGAACGTCGACCTCGAGTACCAGCGCAACCGTGAGCGCTACCAGTTCCTGCGCTGGGGGCAGACGGCGTTCGACGACTTCAAGGTCGTCCCGCCCGGCACCGGGATCGTGCACCAGGTCAACATCGAGTACCTCGCCCGCACGGTCATGACCCGTGAGGTCGACGGCGTGCTGCGCGCCTACCCGGACACGTGCGTCGGCACCGACTCGCACACCACGATGGTCAACGGGCTCGGCGTGCTCGGCTGGGGCGTCGGCGGCATCGAGGCGGAGGCGGCCATGCTCGGCCAGCCGGTGTCGATGCTCATCCCGCGCGTCGTCGGCTTCAAGCTGTCGGGTGCGATCCCCGCCGGGGTCACCGCGACCGACGTCGTCCTGACGATCACCCAGCAGCTGCGCCAGCACGGCGTGGTCGGCAAGTTCGTCGAGTTCTACGGCGAGGGGGTCGCTGGGGTGCCGCTCGCGAACCGCGCCACCATCGGCAACATGAGCCCGGAGTTCGGGTCGACGGCCGCGATCTTCCCGATCGACTCGGTGACGATGGACTACCTGCGCCTCACGGGGCGCTCGTACGAGCAGATCGCCCTCGTCGAGGCGTACGCCAAGGAGCAGGGCCTCTGGCTCGATCCGACGGCCGCGGGCTACGTCGAGCCGCTCTTCTCGGAGTACCTCGAGCTCGACCTGTCGACGGTCGTCCCGTCGATCGCCGGCCCGAAGCGCCCCCAGGACCGCATCGAGCTCACGCATGCCAAGGCCGCGTTCGAGCGCGACCTGCCGACCTATGCGCCCGAGGTGCGGGACACGGTCGACGAGGCGGAGGAGGAGTCCTTCCCGGCCTCCGACTCGCCGGCGATCCGGGCGTCCACACAGCGCACCGTTCACGTCACGGACACGACCGGCCGGACCTTCGACCTGTTCCACGGCGCCGTCGCGATCGCCTCGATCACGTCGTGCACCAACACGTCGAACCCGTCGGTCATGCTCGCCGCCGGCCTCCTCGCGAAGAAGGCCGTCGAGAAGGGCCTCACGGCCAAGCCCTGGGTCAAGACGTCGATGGCTCCGGGGTCGCAGGTCGTCACGAACTACTACGAGAAGGCCGGCCTGTGGCCGTACCTCGAGAAGCTCGGCTATCACCTGGTCGGCTACGGCTGCACGACCTGCATCGGAAACTCCGGCCCGCTCGACGAGAAGGTCTCCGCCGCCGTCAACACGCACGACCTCGCGGTCGTCTCGGTGCTGTCCGGCAACCGGAACTTCGAGGGTCGCATCAACCCCGACATCAAGATGAACTACCTCGCCTCGCCGCCGCTCGTCATCGCCTACGCGCTCGCCGGCACGATGGAGTTCGACTTCGACCACGAGCCGCTGGGCCGCGCCGAGGACGGCACACCCGTGTTCCTGCGGGACATCTGGCCGACGGCCGAGGAGGTCCAGGCGACGATCGACGCGTCGATCGACCGGGACATGTTCACGAAGGACTACGCCGACGTCTTCACGGGCGACGAGCAGTGGCGCGCGCTACCGACCCCGGTCGGCGACACGTTCGCGTGGGACCCCGACTCGACCTACGTGCGCAAGCCCCCGTACTTCGACGGAATGACGGCCGAGCCGGCCCCGGTCACGGACTTCACGGGCGCGCGGGTGCTGGCCAAGCTGGGCGACTCGGTCACGACCGACCACATCAGCCCCGCCGGCTCGATCAAGGCGGACAGCCCCGCGGGTGCCTACCTCGCCGAGCACGGCGTCGACCGTCGGGACTTCAACTCGTACGGCTCGCGTCGCGGCAACCACGAGGTCATGATCCGCGGCACGTTCGCGAACATCCGCCTGCGCAACCAGCTGGTGCCCGGGGTCGAGGGCGGCTTCACCCGCAACCTGCTGACCGATGAGCAGACGACGATCTACGACGCGTCGCGGGCCTACCAGGCGGCCGGGATCCCACTCGTCATCCTCGGCGGCAAGGAGTACGGCTCGGGGTCGTCGCGCGACTGGGCCGCCAAGGGCACCGCGTTGCTCGGGGTCAAGGCCGTCATCACCGAGAGCTTCGAGCGGATCCACCGGTCCAACCTCATCGGGATGGGTGTGCTGCCGCTGCAGTTCCCGGCGGGCGAGTCGGCCGAGACGCTCGGGCTCGACGGCACCGAGACGTTCGACATCGTGGGGGTGACGGCGCTCAACGAGGGCACCACGCCCGCGACGCTGCTCGTCACGGCGACCAAGCCCGACGGAGCGTCGGTGTCGTTCGACGCGGTGCTGCGGATCGACACCCCCGGCGAGGCCGACTACTACCGCAACGGCGGCATCCTGCAGTACGTGCTCCGGTCGCTCGTCGCGTCCTGACCTGCTGCTCGGCCCGGACGGGCCACCGGAGGGCGCTCGCACCAGGTGCGGGCGCCCTCCGGTGGGTCCAGACGCATCGCCCGGACGGGGACGGTGCGGTCCTCGGCGAGCTGGTCCGGCGGTCGTTCGTCGACGGCACGCGCCTGTCGTGGTGAGCGGGCGGTCTGCTGGCAGAATCGTGGCATGGCGACGGCAGACCAGGACCCGAGAGGGACGGCACGCGGCGGGGACGTCGAGGCGTTCGTGGCGTCGATCGCCGACCCGGCCCGCCGGCAGGACGCCCGCACGCTGATCGAGCTCATCGGGCGGGTCACCGGAGAGCCGCCGGTGCTCTGGGGGACGTCGGTCGTCGGCTTCGGCCATCACACGTACCGCTACCCGAGCGGGCTCCAGGAGGACACCGCCGCCATCGCGTTCGCGCCGAAGAAGGCGGACACGACGCTCTACCTCATCGACGGGGCCGACGGGTACCGCGCCATGCTCGTGCCGCTCGGGCCGCACAAGATCAGCAAGGGCAGCCTGCACCTCAAGCGGCTGGTCGACGTCGACCTCGAGGTGCTCGCCGAGCTGGTGCGGCTGTCGTACGCCGCGGTCCGCCGCCTCGCGTAGTCGTCGCCCCGCTCCGGGTCGTCGGGCCGACTCCCGGGGTCAGTCGCCGGCGAGGACCTCGCGCAAGGTGTGCTCGCCGATGTGGCGCATGAGCGGCTCGTCGTCGCCGTGCGCGAGGAACACCGTCGCGAAGGACAGCGCCCAGCCGCGCGCCCGCCGCCAGGTGTGCGGGTCGGTCCCGCTGAGCGTGGTCGTGGTCGCCCGGAACTCCTCGCGGCCCGCGGCATCGAACGTCATCCAGACGGTCGCCAGGTCCGTGGCCGGGTCGCCGGCTGTGACGTCCCCGAAGTCGAGGATCGCGCCCAGGCCCCCGTCAGCGCCCGCGAGGAGGTTCAGCGGGTGCGGGTCGCCATGGATCCACAGTGCCGGGCCGGCCCAGCTCGGGGTGTCCAGCAGCTCGTCCCACAGCCGGCCGACTCGGTGCGCTCCGGGGACGTGGCCGGCATCGAGCCGGGCGCGCACGGCGTCGTCGCGGGTGCGCAGCGAGACTCCCCGAACCGGGTTCGACGGCGCGTCGTCGGGTGCCGGAGCGTGCAGGCGCGCGAGCACCTCGGCGAGCGGCCGTGCGAGCGTGCTGCGGGCAGCGACCGGCACGCTCGCCACCATCGTGCCGGCGAACCACGGCACGACGCTCCAGCCCCACGGCATCTCGTCGGCCGGGTGACCGATCCGCACCGGGACCGGGATGTCGACACCGAGCCTCGGAGCAAGCACGGGCAGCCACCGCTGCTCGTGGCGGACGAGCTGCGCGGCCATTGCGCGGCGAGGCACCCGCACGGCGAGCGCGTCGCCGAGCCGTAGCGTCACGTTGTCCCAGCCGTTCGCCACGACCCGCAGGGGCAGCTCGGCCAGGTCGGGGTGCTGGCCCCGCAGCAGTCGGCGCACGAGGTCGACAGTGACGTCGACCTCGGCGGGCGGCGTGCCGGGCATCGCGGGCCTCCTGGGGGTCGGACGGTGTCAGGGTGCGAGGTCGATCAGCCGGCGGGCGTCCCACGACTGGGTCCACGCGAGGGCGTCGAACATGCGGTCGAGCACGATGGCCGTGAACCCCCACACCAGGACGTCCCCCACGACGAAGGCCGGAGCACGCCACGTGCGGCCGGCGCGCACGTGAGCCGTCGAGCCGCGGTTGTCCGGGAGCAGCAGATCCGCGACGGGCACCCGGAAGACGTCGACGGTCTCGCCGTGGTCCACCGCCACGACGGGCGTCGGCCGCCGCCACCAGGCGGGGACCGGGGTGACGAGGTGGTTGCTGACGGCAAGCGCGAGCGGCGGCAGCGTGCCGAGCGCCTCGACCCCGGCCGGGTCGAGGCCGGTCTCCTCGACGGCCTCCCGGATCGCCGCGTCGATGGGCCCGGCGTCGTCCGCGTCGATCCTCCCGCCCGGGAAGGCGACCTGTCCGGCGTGGTCGGTGAGGGTCGACGCGCGGCGAAGCAGCAGGACGTCGAGGTCACGCGCCACCGGCGTGCCGGTCACGCGCGACGGGACCGCGTCGAGCACGCCGAAGAGCACGAGGACCGCAGCCGGACGCGGATCGGACGACGGGTGGAGAGGCCCCGTCGAGCCGGGCCAGCGCTCGGGCGGGTGCGCGCACAGCTCGACGAGCTGCGCGCGTGCGGACTGCGCCGAGGGCTCGGCCGGAACGGTCACCAACCCTCCGGGAGCGGACGCCCCTCGTCGTACCCGGCAGCGGACTGGATCCCGACGACGGCGCGCTCCGTGAACTCCTCGAGCGTCGTCGCACCGACGTAGGTGCAGGCCGAACGCAGCCCCGACGTGATCCGGTCGAGGAGGTCCTCGACGCCGGGACGCTCGGGGTCGAGGTAGATGCGCGAGGACGAGATCCCTTCCTCGTAGAGCGCCTTGCGCGCGCGCTCGAACGGCGAACCGGCACGGGTGCGCGCCGCGACGGCACGAGCCGAGGCCATCCCGAAGCTCTCCTTGTACAGGCGGCCGTCGGCGTCCGTGTGCAGGTCACCGGGAGACTCGTGGGTGCCCGCGAACCACGAGCCGATCATCACCTGCGAGGCGCCGGCGGCCAGCGCGAGCGCGACGTCGCGCGGGTGACGCACGCCGCCGTCCGCCCAGACGTGCGCGCCGTGGCGCCGGGCCTCGGCAGCGCACTCGAGCACGGCGGAGAACTGCGGCCGCCCGACGGCGGTCATCATGCGGGTCGTGCACATCGCCCCGGGGCCGACACCGACCTTGACGATGTCGGCACCGGCCTCGATCAGGTCGCGCGTGCCCTCGGCGGTCACGACGTTGCCGGCGACGACCGGGACGTCCGGGTCGAGCGCCCGCACCGCGGCGAGCGTCTCGAGCATCTTGCGCTGGTGACCGTGGGCCGTGTCGACCACGAGCACGTCGACGCCGGCCTCGAGCAGCTCGGCCGCCTTCGCCCGGACGTCGCCGTTGATCCCGACCGCTGCGGCGACGCGCAGGCGCCCGGCGTCGTCGAGCGCGGGCTGGTAGATGGACGAGCGCAGGGCGCCGATCTGGGTGAGGATCCCGACGAGCTCGTCACCGCGGACGACGGGCGAGAATCGGCGCCGGGAACCATGCAGCGCCTCGAACGCGGCCTCGAGACCGCGCGCACCGGCCTGCGTGAGGACATCGAGCGGGACGACCGTCGGGTTCGTGCTCATGACGTCACCGACCTGCGTGAACCGGTCGACGCCCTCGCAGTCCACGGCGGCGACGACACCGACCGGGCGACCGTCGACGACGACGACCGCCGCGCCGTGCGAGCGCTTGCCGATGAGCGTCAGCGCGGTGTGCACGGTGTCCTGGGGCGAGACCACGACGGCGCTCTCCACGACGGTGTGCTTGGCCTTGACGGACGCCACGACATCCGCGACCACGTCGGTCGGGACGTCCTGGGGGAGCACCGTGATCCCGCCGCGGCGGGCGATCGTCTCGGCCATGCGGCGACCCGCGACAGCCGTCATGTTCGCGACGACCACGGGGATGGTCGTGCCGGTCCCGTCGACGGTCGACAGGTCGACGTCGAAGCGGGACGTGATCTCGGAGCGCGAGGGGACGAGGAAGACGTCGCCGTAGGTCAGGTCGGACGTGGCGTTGTGGCCGGGAAGGAAGTGCATGCCTCAAGGGTACGAGGCGTCACAACGGCGAGAAGCGGTCGCACCCGTGATCCTCCGGCGCACGGGTCACGCGTGCGCCCGGAGGGAGCCCTTCGACGTGCACGTCCGTCGTGTCCACCTCGATGGACAGACGGGTGTCGGCGAACGGGACGCCGTCCATGCGCACATGGCCGAGCGACGGCGGGGCCGGGGACACGTGGATCGTGTGGTGCGGCACGCACGGGTCGAGCCGGAGCAGCGTGCGCAGCAGCTGGAACGGCGCGGCGGCCGCCCAGGCCTGGGGGGTGCACGCCGCGGGGTACGGCACGGGGAAGCCGGTGTCCCGTCGGTCGAAACCGCAGAACAGCTCGGGGAGCCGGCTCCCGAAGGCGGCCGACGCGTCGAGGAGCCCGTCCACGACCTCGAGGCACTCGTCCACGAACCCGTACCGGGCGAGCCCTGAGGCCGCGAGGGCCGTGTCGTGCGGCCACACCGACCCGTTGTGATAGCTGACCGGGTTGTGCATCGCCATCCCGACGCCGAGCGTCCGGATGCCGAACCCGGTGAAGAGGTCCGGTGAGAGCAGCGCCGCGGCGACCGCCGGAGCCCGCTCGGGCAGGACGATCCCGGACCACAGGCACTGACCCATGTTCGAGACCAAGGAGTCGACCTGGCGCTTGTCGTGGTCGAGCGCGAGCGCGAACCTCTGCTTGTCCGGGATCCAGAACGCCCTGTCGAACGCCGCGCGCAGCTCCGCGGCGCGTGCCGTCCAGGCCTTCACTCCGGCCGGGTCACCGAGCAGGCCCGCAAGGTGCGCTCGCGCACGGTAGGCGCTGTACGCGTAGCCCTGGACCTCCGCGAGGGCGATGGGCGGCACCGCGAGGGTGCCGTCGGCGAACGAGATGCCGTCGTGGCTGTCCTTCCAGCCCTGGTGCAGCAGCCCCCGGTCTGTGCTGCGCCCGTACTCGAGGAAGCCGTCGCCGTCCCGGTCGCCGTAGTCGCGCATCCAGTCGAGGGCCGCGTCGACGGCGGGCATCAGCGCGGCGACGTCCGCCATCGGCACGCCCCACCGCGCGGCCTCGTCCACCAGCATGACGAAGAGCGGGGTCGAGTCGATCGAGCCGTAGTAGACGGACTCCCCGCCGAGCGCGAGGGTCAGGTCGATACCCACCCGCACCTCGTGCAGGATCCGACCGGGCTCCTCCTCGGTCATCGGGTCGACGCGCTTGCCCTGCATGCGGGCGAGCGTGCGCAAGGTCCCGAGCGCGAGGTTCGGCGCGACCGACACGGCCATCCAGCTCGCGATCAACGAGTCGCGGCCGAACAACGCCATGAACCAGGGGGCCCCGGCGGCGACGACGTCGTCCTCCGGGTGAGCGAGGTCGACGATCCGCAGTGCACCGAGATCCCGCTCGCTCTGGTCGAGCGCGAGCTGGAACAGGCGGTTCTCCACCGTGATGCGCGGCACCGTGTCGCGCCAGCTCCGCATCCGCACGGCCGCGGCGGCGCTCTCGACGGGCAGGTGGGCCGGGAAGGCGGCCTCGAGCTCGGAGCCCCCGAGGCTCGGCAGCACCTCGATCGTCGTCGTCCAGCTGCCCTGGGCGGGGGCCACGACCCGGAACGACACGATGCGGGATGCGGCCTCGGCACCCGGAGCCGAGATGCGCACGCCGCGGCGCACCCCCTCGTGCTCGAACCAGAAGTGCAGATCGCTGCCCGCCGCGTTGTGCTGGACATGTGCTCGACGGGTCACGCCACGGGCCTCCTTGACCTGGAAGAGGTCGGCGAAGTCCGCATCCACCTCCAGGGTCAGCCGTAGCCCGGCGGTCTCCGTGCCGTAGTTGCGCACGGTCACGTCCTCGCGCATGCCCGCGCTCACGAACCGGCGGCGGTGCACGATCACTGTCGCGTCGTCATGTCCTGGGCGGGGGGCGGCGCGGCAGACGAACGTTCCCTCGAAGGGCTCTGCGGGAACGGTCGCGAGCGGCTGCAGCGGTGCCCCGTCGACCAGCAGCCGCCACTCCGAGATCAACCGGGTGTCACGGACGAACAGCCCCTGCTGCTCCCCGGGCTCGATGTCACCGTTCGGCGAGCTCGCACAGAAGGACGAGCCCTCGACGAGGCTCGCCACCGTGCCGGGGGGAAGGGGCAGCTGGGCGTCGTCGGTCAGTCCGAACGGTGTGAACGACGGGGTGTCCATCGTGCCCCAGCTCTCTTGCGACGCGACGTCAGGCGAGGACGAACTGTCCGGATTAGCCTACCTACACAGAACCCGACGTCGGCGTCGGCGAGCAACGAGGCTGGGGACGCTGTGCGCCGGTGCCACGCATACGCCGCGTATGCACGGTGACAGGAGGGCCATCATGACTGTCGACCTCGCGAGCAAGCTGCCTCAGGGAACGGAGCCGCTCGGCTCGCTGCGGATCGGGATGGTGGCGCCGCCGTGGTTCGGGCTGCCGCCGCGAGCGTACGGCGGCATCGAGTCCGTCGTCGCGGACCTCGTCAACCAGCTGACGCTGCTCGGGCACGAGGTGACCCTCGTCGGCTCGGGCGAGAACCGCACGGCCGCCCACCGCTTCGTGCAGGTTTTCGGCACGCCTCCGACCGAGTCCCTGGGCGACCCGCTCCCCGAGGTCATCAACGCCGCGGCGACCGCGGAGGCGTTCATGGACCTCGCTGTCGACGTGGTGCACGACCACACGATCGCCGGCCCGCTGCTCGCGCGCGGCCGGGTCGCGCCGACGGTGATCACAGCGCACGGACCCGTGACCGGGTTCCACGCCGACTACTACCGGCGCCTCGGGGGCACCGTGGGACTCATCGCGATCTCCGACGCGCAGCGGCGGGCGAACAGCGAGCTCGACTGGCTCGGCACCGTTCACAACGCCGTGGACGTGTCGTCCTACCCGTTCCGCGCGGACAACGACGGGTACGTCCTGTGGCTCGGCCGGTTCAGCAACGAGAAGGGACCCCAGCTCGCCATCGATGCGGCGCGCGCCGCGGGCAGCCCGATCGTGCTCGCCGGCAAGCTCAACGAGCCGGACGAGAAGGAGTTCTTCGCCCGGGAGATCACGCCCAGGCTGTGGGCGGGGGTCGAGTACGTCGGCGAGGCGGATGCCAGGGCCAAGCGGGAGCTGCTCGCGGGGCGCGCGCGCTGGTCTTCCCCATCCAGTGGGAGGAGCCGTTCGGGATGGTGATGGTGGAGGCCATGGCCTGCGGCACGCCGGTCGTCGCGATGCGCCGGGGGAGCGTCCCCGAGGTCGTGCTCGACGGTGTGACGGGCCTGGTCGTCGACACCTACGACGAGCTCGTCGAGGCGATCGACGCCGTGTCCGGGATCGATCCCGCAGACTGCCGGTCCCGTGCCGAGGAGTGCTTCGACCTACCGGTGATGGCACGCGGCTACGTGCGGATGTACCGCGCGGTGGTCGACGGGGGCAGGGCGCTGCGCGACCTCGCCGCCCATGGCGCGGGCGCGGGAGCGTGACGAGTTCTAGAGTAGGACGGCTGCCACGGGGCAACTGCGACGTGCGGCATCGTCGCCGCACGAGGAAGGGAGATGCGCATGGGCGTTCTCGCCCGCATCGCCACACCCGCTGACCTGCGGCGTCTGACGCATGCGCAGGTCCGCTCGCTGTCCCAGGAGATCCGTGACTTCCTCGTGCAGTCCGTCTCCCGCACCGGCGGTCACCTCGGCCCCAACCTCGGCGTCGTCGAGCTGACGATCGCGATCCACCGGGTGTTCGAGTCACCCCGCGACACCATCGTGTTCGACACGGGCCACCAGGCGTACGTGCACAAGCTGCTGACCGGTCGCCAGGACTTCTCTGCGCTCCGCAAGCGCGGGGGCTTGTCGGGCTACCCGAGCCGCACGGAGTCGGTCCACGACGTCGTCGAGAACTCGCACGCCTCGACGGCGCTCAGCTGGGCCGACGGCATCGCGAAGGCCAACGCGATCCTCGGTCACCGGGACCGGCACGTCGTGGCCGTGATCGGCGACGGCGCGCTGACCGGCGGCATGGCGTGGGAGGCCCTCAACAACATCGCGGCGTCGCAGGACCGCCGCCTCGTCATCATCGTCAACGACAACGGGCGCTCCTACGCGCCGACGATCGGCGGGCTCGCCCATCACCTCGACACGCTGCGCACGACGCAGGGGTACGAGCACGTGCTCACGTGGGGCAAGCGCACCCTGAAGCGGTCCGGCCCGCCCGGACGGTTCGCGTACGACGCGCTGCACGGCCTCAAGAAGGGCATCAAGGACGTCGTCGCGCCGCAGGGCATGTTCGAGGACCTCGGGCTGAAGTACGTCGGCCCGGTCGACGGTCACGACGAGCCCGCGGTCGAGCGGGCGCTCCAGCGCGCCAGGTCCTTCGGTGGGCCGGTCCTCGTGCACGTCATCACCGAGAAGGGTCGGGGGTACACGCCGGCCGAGCAGGACGTCGCCGACCGGTTCCACGCCGTCGGGCAGATCCACCCGGAGACCGGCCTGCCGGTCGCACCGTCCCGGTTCGGCTGGACGAGCGTGTTCGCCGACGAGATCGTCCGGATCGGTCGACGTCGGCCCGACGTCGTGGCGATCACGGCCGCGATGCTCGCACCCGTCGGGCTCGCGCCGTTCGCGGCGGAGTTCCCCGAGCGGACGTTCGACGTCGGGATCGCCGAGCAGCACGCGGCGACGTCGGCCGCGGGTATGGCGTTCGCGGGCCTCCACCCGGTCGTCGCCGTGTACGCGACGTTCCTGAACCGAGCGTTCGACCAGATCCTCATGGACGTCGCGCTGCACAAGGCCGGCGTGACCTTCGTGCTCGACCGTGCGGGACTCACGGGCGTCGACGGCGCGAGCCACAACGGCATGTGGGACATGGCGATGCTGCGCATCGTGCCGGGCCTGCGCCTCGCCGCACCGCGTGACGAGCCGACCCTGCGCGACGCGCTGCGGGTCGCGGTGGACATCGACGACGCGCCGAGCGTCGTGCGCTACCCGAAGGGCGCCCTGAGCGCGACGATCCCTGCGATCGACGAGGTCGACGGCGTGGACGTGCTGGCGCGCCACTCGGCCCCCGCCGGTGCTCCGTCCGTCCTCGTGGTCTCGATCGGGTCGATGGCCGACACCGCGATCGCGACCGCTGAGCTGCTTGCGGCGCACGGCCTGCGGGTCACGGTCGTCGACCCTCGCTGGGCGCTGCCCGTGCCGTCGGCGCTGGTGAAGCTCGCCGGTGAGCACGACCACGTCGTGACGCTCGAGGACGGCGTGGTCGACGGCGGGATCGGCTCCCAGCTCGCTCAGCGGACGCGGGCGGCAGGTCTGAGCGTGCCGGTCCAGCCGATCGGCGTCCCCCTGGCGTTCCTGGGGCACGCCACGACCGAGCAGCTCTCGACGGACCTGCGGCTCCAGCCTCAGGACATCGCGCGAGACGTCCTGACGGCGATCGACGGAGCGCGCTGACACCCGTAGCGCCCGACCGGGTCTCGGAGGGACAATCGGGACCCATGGTGACGCGTCTCACGTCGCCAGCTGCCCCCGTCGGGGCGAAAGTCCCAAGACATCCCATGACTTTTCGGTAGCGTTGATGGCACGACGACCTCCACGAGGAGCAGAGATGTCCACCACAGCAGTCCAGCAGTCCAGCACCGACGCCACCGCGGGTGCCTGGCGCAGCTTCGTCGCAGGCCCGTGGTCCGACGGGATCGACGTCCGCGACTTCATCCAGCGCAACTACACGCCCTACACGGGCGACGCAGAGTTCCTTGCGGGCCCCACGCCCCGCACCACGGGCATCTGGACGACGCTGAGCGCGATGTTCCCCGAGGAGCGTGAGCGCGGTGTCTACGACATCGACAACAAGACGCCCGGGACCATCACCTCGCACGGTGCCGGCTACATCGACCAGGCGAACGAGCTCATCGTCGGCCTGCAGACGGACGCCCCCCTCAAGCGCGCGATGATCCCCAACGGCGGATGGCGCATGGTCGAGACGTCGCTGAAGACGTACGGCTACGAGATCCCCCAGGACATCAAGAAGATCTTCACGGACTACCGCAAGACCCACAACGCCGGGGTCTTCGACGTCTACCCCCCCAACGTCCGGGCCGCGCGCTCGTCGCACATCATCACGGGCCTGCCCGACGCCTACGGCCGCGGCCGCATCATCGGTGACTACCGCCGCGTCGCGCTGTACGGCATCGACGCGCTGATCAACGCCAAGAAGATCGAGCGCGCCGAGCTGGACATGGAGCGCTCCGTCGAGGACGTCATCCGCGACCGTGAGGAGAACGCGGAGCAGATCCGCGCGCTGCAGGAGCTCAAGGCCATGGCCGCCTCCTACGGCTTCGACATCTCTCAGCCCGCGGCAACGGCCCGCGAGGCCGTGCAGTGGCTCTACTTCGCCTACCTGGGCGCGGTCAAGGAGCAGAACGGTGCGGCGATGTCGCTCGGTCGCACCTCGACCTTCCTCGACGTCTACCTGCAGCGCGACCTCGCCGAAGGCGTGATCACCGAGTCGCAGGCCCAGGAGTTCATCGACGACCTCGTCATCAAGCTGCGGATCGTCCGGTTCCTGCGCACGCCCGAGTACGACGACATCTTCGCGGGCGACCCGACCTGGGTCACCGAGTCGATCGGTGGCATCGGTGAGGACGGGCGCCCGCTCGTCACCAAGTCCTCGTTCCGCTTCCTCCAGACGCTCTACAACCTGGGCCCGGCGCCGGAGCCGAACCTCACTGTCCTGTGGAGCAACCTGCTCCCCGCGGGCTTCAAGGCGTTCTGCGCGCAGGTCTCGATCGACACCTCCGCGATCCAGTACGAGTCCGACGAGCTCATCCGCTCCTGCTGGGGCGACGACGCCGCGATCGCCTGCTGCGTCTCCGCGATGCGGGTCGGCAAGCAGATGCAGTTCTTCGGTGCGCGCGTCAACCTCGCCAAGACGCTGCTCTACGCGATCAACGGCGGGCGTGACGAGATCAGCGGCAAGCAGATCGCCCCGGTCAGCGCGCCGGTCGCCGGTGACGTGCTCGACTTCGACGACGTGTCGGAGAAGTTCGACAAGCTGACCGACTGGCTCGCCGAGACCTACGTCGACGCGCTCAACTGCGTGCACTACATGCACGACAAGTACGCCTACGAGCGTCTCGAGATGGCCCTGCACGACCGGACCATCCTGCGCACCATGGCCTGCGGCATCGCCGGCCTCTCGGTCGTCACCGACTCGCTCTCCGCGATCAAGTACGCGACCGTGCGCCCCGTGCGCGACGAGTCGGGCCTCGTGACCGACTACACGGTCGAAGGCGAGTTCCCGATGTTCGGGAACGACGACGACCGTGCGGACGACATCGCGATCCAGGTCGTCACGAGCTTCATGGACAAGATTCGTGCGCAGAAGACCTACCGCGACTCGCTGCACACGCAGTCGGTCCTGACCATCACCTCGAACGTCGTCTACGGCAAGGCCACGGGCAACACCCCCGACGGTCGCCGCCGCGGCGAGCCGTTCGCGCCGGGTGCCAACCCGATGAACGGCCGCGACACCCACGGCATGCTCGCCTCGGCCCTCTCGGTCGCCAAGCTGCCGTACTCCGAGGCGCAGGACGGCATCTCCCTGACCTCGACGGTCGTGCCCTCGGGCCTCGGCCGCACGAAGGACGAGCAGGTCGCGAACCTGGTCGGCCTGCTCGACGGGTACAACGTCTCTTCCGGTTACCACCTGAACATCAACGTTCTGAACCGCGAGACCCTCGAGGACGCCATGGAGCACCCCGAGAACTACCCCCAGCTGACCATCCGGGTCTCCGGCTACGCGGTCAACTTCGTCCGGCTGACGCGCGACCAGCAGCTCGACGTCCTCTCGCGCACCTTCCACGGCGGCCTCTGAGCCGCACCACCACGACCGGCAGGACCAGCCCCTCATGAACGTCACCACGGCAGCACCCCAGGGTGCCGACCCGGTCGGCGCGCCCGTGATCGAGCTGTCCCTGCCGGTCGTCGGTGGGTCGCACCACCGTGCCACGGCCGGGACGTCGGGACTCGAGGTCAGCGAGGTCGGTCGGTCCGAGAAGTTCGCCCAGGTCAGGGCCGGTGAGCTCGGCTCCCTGCACTCGTGGGAGCTCGTCACGGCCGTCGACGGGCCGGGCACCCGGATGACGGTGTTCCTGTCGGGCTGCCCGCTGCAGTGCCTCTACTGCCACAACCCCGACACGATGGAGATGCGGCGCGGCGAGCCCGTGACCGCGACCGAGCTGCTCGACCGCATCGCCCGGTACACGAGCATCTTCCAGGTCACGGGCGGCGGCGTGACCATCTCGGGTGGCGAGCCGCTCATGCAGCCTGCGTTCGTCGCGCGGATCCTGCGCGGCGTGAAGGAGATGGGCCTGCACACCGCCGTCGACACGTCGGGGTACCTCGGGGCGCACTGCACCGACGAGATGCTCGACGACATCGACCTGGTCCTGCTCGACGTGAAGTCGGGCATCCCCGAGACCTACAAGCGCGTCACAGGCCGCGAGCTGCAGCCGACGCTCGACTTCGGTCGCCGCCTCGCCGCGCGCGGCACGGAGATCTGGGTCCGCTTCGTCCTGGTCCCCGGGCTGACGGACGCGCCCGAGAACGTGGATGCCGTCGCTGACTACGTCGCGACGCTGTCGACCGTGACCCGCGTCGAGGTCCTCCCGTTCCACCAGATGGGCCGGGACAAGTGGGACAGCCTCGGGATGCGCTACGAGCTCGAGGACACGTCCCCGCCGACCCCCGAGCTCGTCACCCGCGTGCGCGAGCAGTTCCGAGCCCGGGGGCTGACGGTCTTCTGACCGACCTCCTCGGCGTAGGGTTCAGCCAGCGGCGGGAACGTCCGCCACGCCGCGCGGCAGCAGGCGCCGGCCGAGAACCCGCTCCGAGTAGCCCGTGCGGTCGAGGTACGGGCTGATCCCCCCGAGGTGCAGCGGCCAGTTCGCGCCCAGGATCATGCAGAGGTCGATCTGGTCGGGCGAGTCGACGACTCCCTCGTCGAGCATGAGGCCGATCTCCTCGGTGAGCCCCACGAGGACGGCGTCGAGCACGCCTGCCTGGTCGAGCGGTGCGGCGTCTGCGGGCCCGTCGAACGCGTCCTGGATCGCCGGGTCGACCTCGAGCTCCGCACCGTGCCCGTCCGGCTCGGGCACGAGCCGCCGGCCCTGCGTCGCGAGCCGCTCGAGCCCGGGGGAGCGCGGGTAGCGCTCGCCGAGCTCGTCGTGCAGGGTGTTGAGCACATGCAGCGCGACGGGCAGCCCGACGAGCTGGATGAGCGCGAACGGCCCCATCGGCAGGCCGAGGGGACGCAGCGCGACGTCTGCTGCACGGACGGGCGTCCCGCCCTCGACGGCGGCTGCGACCTCGGCGAGGAGCCGGAGCAGCAAGCGGTTGACCACGAAGCCCGGTCGGTCCGCGACACCCACGGCGGTCTTCCCGAGCTGCTTCGCGAGGGCGAACGCGGTCGCGACGGCCGTGTCCGTGGACGACGCCGTCCGGACGACCTCGATGAGCGGCATCTGGGCGACCGGGTTGAAGAAGTGGATCCCCACGACCCGCTCGGGGTGGCGCAGGTTGGCGGACATCGCGGTGACGGACAGTGCGGAGGTGTTGGTGGCCAGCACCGCGTCGTCCGCGATGACCCCCTCGAGCTCGGCGAACACGCGCTGCTTGAGCGCGAGGACCTCCGTGACGGCCTCGATGACGAGGTCGGCGCCAGCGAGCGTCGACAGGTCGGTGCTCACCGAGATGGACGCAAGGACCCGGTTGGCCTCGTCGGGCGACATGCGGCCCTTGGCCGCCTGCCGCTCCACCTGCGACCGGATGCCCGCGAGACCGGCGGCGACGCGGGCGTCGTCGATGTCGCGCATGACGACGGGGACCCGCAGCCGGCGCGCGACGAGGACCGCGAGCTGGCCCGCCATGAGTCCCGCGCCGACGATGCCGACCGACCGCACCGGCCGGGCGAGCTCCGCCGGGGGAGCGCCCGCGGGCGTGCGGGCCCGGCGGCTGGTCAGGTCGAACGCGTACAGGCCTGCGCGGAGCTGGTCGGACATGACGAGCTCGGTGAGCGCGTCGTCCTCGGCCGCGAAGGCCGAGTCGCGGTCGGCCGTCCGTGCGGCCGCGACCAGCTCGAGCGCCCGGTAAGGAGCCGTCTTGGCTCCGTGGAGGCGCTGGTCGAGCTGCGCCCGAGCGCCCGCGACGACCGCGTCCCACTCCTCCTGCGACTCGATCTCGCGACGCACCGGGACCACGCGACCCGCGAGGACGTCGGCGGTCCAGGCCAGCGACTGCTCGAGGAAGTCGGCGGGGTGGAAGACGGCATCGACCATGCCGAGCTCGAGCGCCTCGGCAGCCTTCGTCATCCGGTTGCCCCCGAGCGGACGTGTGAGGATGACCTCGAGCGCCCGCCGGACACCGACCAGGTGCGGCAGCAGGTAGCACCCGCCCCAGCCGGGGACGAGACCGAGGAAGGCCTCGGGCAGGGCCAGCGCAGAGACGTCGGCCCCCACGGTCCGGTAGGTGCAGCTGAGCGCGAGCTCGAGCCCCCCGCCCAGAGCGGCACCGTTCACGTAGGCGAAGGTGGGGACGCCCATCTCGCCGAGCAGCCGGTAGGTCGTGTGACCCGCCTCGGCGACCCGTCGGGCGTCGACCTCGGTCGAGATCGCCGTGACGGCGGTGAGGTCGGCACCCGCGGCGAGGTAGTACGGCTTGCCGGTCACGCCCACGGCGACGATCTCGCCCGCGAGGGCCCGGCGCTGCTGGGTGAGCAGGGCCGTGTGCAGCTCTGCCAGGCCGGCGGGGCCGAGGGTCGTGGGCTTGGTGTGGTCGAGCCCGTTGTCGACGGTGACCAGCGCGAGCGTCCCGGCGTCGCCCGGGAGGGCGACGTCCCGGACGAAGGCGTGGGCGATGCGCTCGGGTCGTGGCGCGGCGGACGTCGTGGGCGATGGCGTGCTCATCGGGCGCTCCCGTCGATGGTCAAGGCGGTGGGCCGGTAGCCCTCGTAGTCGGGGTGGTGCGGGTTCTCCCAGATGACCGTGCCGCCCTGGCCGAGGCCGACGCACATCGTCGTGATGCCGTAGCGGACGTCGGTGCGCTCGGCGAACTGGCGCGCGAGCTGCGTCATGAGTCGCACCCCTGAGGAGGCGAGCGGGTGGCCGACGGCGATCGCGCCGCCGTACGGGTTGACGCGGGGGTCGTCGTCGGCGATGCCGAACGCGTCGAGGAACGACAGCACCTGGACGGCGAACGCCTCGTTGATCTCGAACAGGCCGATGTCCTCGATGGACAGGCCCGCTCGCTGGAGCGCCCTGTGCGTCGCGGGGACCGGTCCGATCCCCATCACGGCCGGGTCGACGCCCGCGTACGCGAACGACACGAGACGCATCCGCGCGCCCAGTCCCAGCTCCTCGGCGGTGTCCTCGGCGGCCAGGATGCAGGCCGCGGCCCCGTCGGTCAGCGGGGCCGACGTCGCCGCGGTCACGCGCCCGCCCGCACGGAACGGCGTCGCGAGGTTGCGGACGTCCTCGAGGCGCGTGCCCGGGCGCGGGGGCTCGTCGGCCGTCGCCAGGCCCCAGCCGCGCTCCGGGTCGCGCAGACCCACGGCGACGAGGTCGGGGGTGATCTGCCCGGCCGCGAGTGCGGCGGCGTACTTCGCCTGGCTCGCGACGCCGAACGCGTCGGCGCGGTCGCGGGTGAGCTCGGGGAAGCGGTCGTGGAGGTTCTCGGCCGTGTTGCCCATGTTCAGCGCGTCGGCGCTGACGAGCCGCTCGGCGACGAACCGCGGGTTGGGCTCCGCCCCGGCCCCCATCGGATGATGGCCCATGTGCTCGACCCCGCCCGCGAGCGTGATGTCCAGGGCACCGACGCCGATGCCCGACGCCGTCGTGGTCACAGCAGTCATGGCGCCGGCGCACATCCGGTCGATCGCGTAGCCCGGCACGGACTGCGGGAGCCCCGCGAGGAGCCCGACGGTGCGCCCGAGGGTCAGACCCTGGTCGCCCGTCTGGGTCGTGGCGGCGAACGCGACCTCGTCGATCCGCTCGGGCGGCAGCTCGGGATGACGGCGCAGGAGCTCGCGGACGGCCTTGACGGCGAGGTCGTCGGCCCGCGTGCCTGCGTAGAGGCCGTCGGGCCGGGCGCGACCGAACGGCGTGCGCACGCCCTCGACGAAGACGACAGGGCGGACGGTGCGGGGGGATGCGCTCGGCATCGGACCTCCAGGGAGCAGGGACGACGGTGTCCTCGCGGCCCGACGGGCGGGCCTAGGTCGGCTGACCGTACCCGGACCTAAGTCCCTTGTCAGCCGAAGTTACCGAAGAGTAACAGGGCGCGACCCGCTCGGGCGAGGTGTCCGGTCAGCAGTTCCAGCCGGGTTGCGGGCTGCCCGGCGAGCGGGCACGAGCGGTCGCCCGCTCAGTCGGCGGCGGCAGCCGCAGCGGCTGTGGCGAACGCAGCGACCAGCCGAGGCGTCACGACGTCGACCTGCCACTGCCGGGCACCGCCGGCGCGCAGGAAGGCCTCGATGGACGAGGCGTCGAGCGGCGACGGCGGCGTCCAGCACAGCCGGCGCAGCAGGTCGGGCTGCAGCAGGTTCTCGGCGGGCACCTCGACCTCGGCCGACAGCGTCGCGACAGCGTCGCGGGCTGCGGCGAGCCGGGCTGCGGCAGCCGGGTCCCGGTCGGGCCAGGCGCGCGGCGGAGGCGGAGCGTCGGACCGCGGGCCGCGTACCGACGGCAGCTCGGAGTCGGGGAGGGCAAGGCCCTCGTCGATCGCGTGCTGCCACAGCGCGGCCCGGCGGCGGGTCCCCTTGCCGGAGAACGCCGGCAGGGCGACGAGCTGCGGCACCGACCGGGGCAGCGCCTGCGCGGCGGCGAGGATCGCGTGGTCGGGCAGGACGCGTCCCGGCGAGATGTCACGTTGGCGCGCGTTCTCCTCGCGCGTCGTCCACAGCTCGCGGACGACGGCGAGCCGCCGTGCGTCATGGATCGCGTGCAGGCCGGACACCCGGCGCCACGGCTCGACCCGCGGCGTCGCCGGGGGCGCCGTCCGGACGGCCTCGAACTCCTGAGCCGCCCACTCGGCCTTGCCCGCGACAGCGAGCCGCTCAGCGATGATCTCGCGCAGCTCGACGAGGACCTCGACGTCGAGGGCGGCGTAGCGCAACCACTGCTCCGGGAGCGGCCGGGTGGACCAGTCGACCGCCGAGTGCTCCTTGGCGAGGCCGAGCCCGAGCAGCTCAGCGACGACCGCGGCCAGTCCGACCCGCTCGAGCCCCAGCAGACGGGCGCCGAGCTCGGTGTCGAAGATGCGCGACGGACGCAGGTTCTGCTCCAGCAGGCCAGGGAGGTCCTGGGATGCCGCGTGCAGCACCCACTCGACGCCCACGAGCGCATCCGAGAGGATCGACAGGTCGGGCAGGGCGATCGGGTCGACCAGAGCGGTCCCGGCGCCTTCGCGGCGGAGCTGGACCAGGTACGTGTGCTGCCCGTAGCGGTATCCCGACGCGCGCTCGGCGTCGACAGCGACCGGTCCCGTCCCCGCCTCGAAGGCGGCGGCGACCCGTGCCAGCTCCTCGAGCGAGTCAACGACCGGAGGGATGCCCTCAGCGGGCTCGGTCAGGGGGACGACGGTGGGCGCTGTGTCGGGCGCGGCGCCGGTCTCGGTGGGCGCAGCGGTGGCCGGGTCGAGGGCGGCGCCGTCAGCTGCGCCGTCGTCGGCCGGTCGATCGGAGAGCATGGTGACCACGGTAGGCGCACCCCGGCGCCCATCGGTGCAGGCCACGCGGGGCGCACCAGGATCTGTGAGGTCAGTCGAGCAGGCCCGACCGGATGGAGATCGCGACGAGGGCCGCACGGTCGCCCGTCCCGAGCTTGCGGGAGATGCGCGCGAGGTGGCTCTTGACCGTGAGGGCCGACAGGCCGAGGTGCTCACCGACCGCGCGGTTGCTGCACCCGTCGGCGACGAGCCGCAGGACTCCGAGCTCACGCATCGTGAGGTCGGGCCGCTCGGTCGCGAAGGACGGTCCGCGGGAGCCGACAGGGATCGACGCGTGCGACTCCGAGGCGATCGCGCCGCGCAGACCGCCCGTGAGCAGTCCGACGAGCTCGGGTCGGCTCGCGCGACGCGCCAGCAGGATCACCCGGCCGGTGCCGCGCCGACGGAGGTTGCGGACCAGGATCTGCCCGTCACCGTCGGCGAGGTTGGTGACCACGACGCACATCTGGCCGACCGCCCGGCGATCGGCGGGGTCGCCCGCAACGACACGGCCGGCGGTGGCCGAGCTCGCGGGGTACGCGCGGTTGCCCGGTGCAGGCGGGACGGCGCGGAGGGTGGTCGGCCGCGCGCGCAGTGCTCCCGTGCTCACAGCTGCCTCCCCACGGCGATCCAACGTCATGCCATGGCATCGGCAGCGCCGCGGAGCACCTTGAGGTCAGGACCTCGCGGTATTGACCGCGCAGCGGGTGGACCTGCGATGACGCGCGCGGGGCGACGGGTGACGAGACGACCCCGTCAGCGGCGGCGCGGGAGGGGAACGACTCCCGCCGGAAGCGGGGGGAGACCCGCGGCGGTGCACAGCAGAACGGCCCACGCCTGAAGGTGCGGCTGGAGGTTCTCGTCGCGAGCGGTCCAGCTCGCGCGGATCTCGAGGTCGACCTGCTCAGGGCGCCTGTCGAGCGCACCGAAGCTCTGCGACAGCACGCGCGTGATGGTCCCGCCGGCGGCGTGCGCGTCCAGGCCCGACTCGGCCAGCGCGTCGACGAACCAGCTCCAGGCAACCTCTCCGAGCATCGGGTCCGAGCCGACCTCGGCCTCGAGGGACGCCCGCACGAGGGTCACGAGGCGGAACGTCCCGTCCCAGGCCTCCTGACCGGCCGGGTCGTGCAGGACGACGAAGCGTCCGGACGCCAGGTCGTCGGCCTCGATGTCGCGGGCGTTCGCCCGGACCTCCGCGGCGAGAGCGGCGGTGTACGGGGCGATCCGGGCCGGGCCCGGGACCTCCTCGAGGTGGATCTCGGGTCGCAGCTGCACGTCTCGCAGCGATCGCAGCGCGCGGACGAAGGCGGGCGGTGCATCGTCGGGTCCGGCGGGGATCACATCGGCGAGCGTACGTGCGAGCTGCGACAGTCTTGCGGTCCGGCACGCCGCGTCGTCGTGTCGCCTGCGCCGTTAGGCTGGTCGCTGAACCCAGCCGCCGGCTCGACGACGCGAGCCCGCACGAAGGAGCACCCCTCATGACCACACCTAGCGCCCCCGTGGGAACGGCTCAGATCGGTGTGACGGGTCTGGCGGTGATGGGTCGTAACTTGGCGCGGAATCTGGCGCGGCACGGGTATGTGACGGCGGTGCACAACAGGTCGTTCGCGAAGACGGCGTCGTTGGTCGCGGATCATGGTGGGGAGGGCGCGTTCGTGGCGTCGGAGTCGATGGCGGACTTCGTGGCCTCGTTGGAGCGGCCGCGCAAGGTGATCGTCATGGTCAAGGCCGGGGGGCCCACGGACGCGGTGATCGGTGAGCTGGTCCCGTTGCTGGACGCGGGTGACATCGTGATCGATGCGGGCAACGCGCACTTCCCGGACACGGTCCGCCGGGAGCGGGAGCTCAAGGCCCATGGCCTGCACTTCGTGGGGTCGGGGGTCTCGGGTGGTGAGGAGGGTGCGCTGCTGGGCCCGTCGATCATGCCCGGGGGGTCGCCCGAGTCCTACGCGGTCCTGGGCCCGATCTTGGAGGACATCGCGGCGAAGGTCGACGGGGTGCCGTGCTGCACGTATGTGGGGCCCGACGGTGCCGGGCACTTCGTGAAGATGGTGCACAACGGCATCGAGTACGCCGACATGCAGCTCATCGCTGAGGCGTACGACCTGCTGCGCCAGGGCCTGGGCGCCTCGGCGGCGCAGATCGCGGAGATCTTCCGGGACTGGAACGGTGGTGAGCTGGAGTCGTTCCTGATCGAGATCACCGCCGACGTGCTGGCGCACACCGACGCCGAGACCGGGCAGGCGTTCGTGGACGTGGTCCTGGATCAGGCCGAGCAGAAGGGCACGGGGCGTTGGACGGTGCAGAACGCCCTGGACCTGGGGGTGCCGATCACCGGGATCGCGGAGGCGACGTTCGCCCGGGCCCTGTCCGGGTCGGTGCCCCAGCGCGCGGCGGGGGTGCGGGCGCTGGAGGGTCATGCCGGGACGTGGGACGTGACCGACCGGGACGCGTTCATCGAGGACGTGCGCCTGGCGCTGCTGGCCTCGAAGGTCGTGGCCTACTCCCAGGGCTTCGACCAGATCGCGGCCGCGTCGGCGCAGTTCGGGTGGGCCATCGACCGCGGGGCGATGGCCCGGATCTGGCGTGGGGGCTGCATCATCCGGGCCCGGTTCCTCAACCGGATCACCGAGGCGTACGAGCGTGACAGCGGCCTGGCCCTGCTGCTCGCGGACGAGTACTTCGTCGAGACGGTCGGCAAGGGCGTCGGGGCGTGGCGCCGGACCGTCTCCCAGGCGGCGCTCAACGGGGTGCCCACCCCGGCGTTCTCCTCCTCCCTCGCCTACTACGACGGTGTGCGCGCCGACCGGCTGCCCGCCAACCTCATCCAGGCCCAACGCGACTTCTTCGGCGCCCACACCTACCGGCGCACCGACCGCGGCGGCACCTTCCACACCGACTGGACCGGCCACCGGACCGAGTCCCCGGCGTGAACGGGCCGCTGCAACCGGTCATCCTCGGGGCGGACATCGGCGTCTACGCCCTTGCCCGGTCGTTCCACGAGGCCTACGGCGTGCGCTCGATCGTCGTCAGCGGCGCCGCCCTGGGGCCGGTCGCGAACTCCCAGCTGATCGACAACTCGCTCGTCGCCGACGGCCACGACCCGCGTCAGCTCGTCGACCGGCTCGTCGAGCTGGGCAAGGAGATGTCGGACCGCACGCTCGTCCTCCTGGCGAACTCCGACTGGCTCGTGCGGGTCGTCGTCCAGCACCGCGTCGAGCTCGAGGCCCACTACATCGTGCCGTTCCTCGCGGAGGAGGTCCTCGACCGGATCTCCGACAAGGCGACGTTCGCCCAGATCGCGGTCGACCTCGGGATCAGCGTGCCGCGGACCCTCGTCCAGGACTTCGCCGGTGCGGGCGAGCCCGGGTGGGCCCCTGACCCGGTCGACATCGCGTACCCGCTGATCGCCAAGGCGGCGAGCAGCGCCGACTACCAGGGCGTCGAGTTCGTCGGCAAGAAAAAGGTCTTCGAGATCTCCGACGCTGCCGAGCTCGACGCGCTGTGGGCCTCGCTCGCAGGCGCCGGGTTCCGTGGCAGGTTCGTGGTCCAGGAGCTGATCCCCGGCGACGACACGCAGATGCGGTCCATCACCGCCTACGTCGACAGCCGTGGCGTGGCGACGCTCCTCTGCTCGGCGCACGTGCTGCTCGAGGAGCACACCCCGTCAGGTCTCGGGAACCCGGCCGCGATGATCACGACCCGCATCGACCCGATGCTCGACCAGGCGCGGGCGTTCCTCGCCGCGACGGGCTACATCGGCTTCGCCAACTTCGACGTGAAGGTCGACCCGCGGGACGGGTCGTTCCGCTTCTTCGAGGTCAACCCGCGCATCGGTCGCAACAACTACTACGTGACGGCCGCCGGTGCGAACCCGACCCGGTTCCTCATCGAGGACCGGGTCGAGGGGCTCGCCGTCGAGCCCGTCGTCGTGGATCGCGAGGTCCTCTACTCGATCCTTCCGCACCGGCTGCTGCTCCGGTACGTCCTGGACCCGGCGCTGGCCGCGAAGGTGCGCGGGCTGATCCGTGCGCGCGCCGTGGTGCACCCGCTGCAGTACCGGCACGACGCGCTCCCGCGGCGCCGCGCGTACGTCACGGCGGCTCTGCTCAACCAGGTCCGCAAGTTCCGGCGGTACTACCCCGAGGTCACGTCGACGGGGTTCTGAGGTCGACCCGACCGACCCGGGCTGCGCGTCCGGCGGACGCGGACTGCGGGGTCAGCCGAGCTCGCTGGTCCCCGCGTACAGGTGCAGCACCGGCACCTGGAGCACCTCACGGGCGCGCGACGCCCAGTCGGTGTGGAACGTGTCCTCGACCGCGTGCGGGTACGTCACGACGGCGACCTCGCGAACCCCGCCGGCCGCGACAGCGGCACGCAGCGCCGGGAGCGGGTCGTCGGCGACGATCTCGCCCGTGGCCGTGCGTCCCGCCTCGGTGAACGCCGACAGGCTCTCGGCCAGCTGGTCGGCAGCCGTGGCCTTGGCCTGCGTCGGCACCGGCTCGCGGCGGAGCACGGTGGCGAGCGCGTCGCGCAGCTCGCCCAGGCTCAGCTGGTCGACGAGCGACACGAGAAGGTTGCGCGACGTGTCGGCGGGCACGAGGACCCGGTAGACGAGCGTCTCGTCGGGGTGCAGGGACACCAGGTTGGCGACGTCTGCGGAAGCGAGCGTGTCCTCGGTGAGGACCAGGATCGTGTCGGTCACGGGGTGAGCCTAGTGCCGCCGTCGGTGATGGGCTGCGCACCGAGCAGCCAGCGGGCCAGGAGCACGCCGTCGCTGTGGAGCAGGTGGGCGAGAGTCGCCGGGCGCGGCGGCGCGAGCCAGGCAGGGGTGTCCAGGATGCGAGCGGCCGGGCCGCCGACGAGCAGGGCGCTCGTCGTCAGGCACAGGTCATCGACCACGTCGATCGCGACGAGCTGCGCGAGGAGGTGCGGGCCGCCCTCCGTGAGGACGCGCACGAGGCCCCGCGCCGCCAGCGCGTCGAGGCCGCGCCCGAGGTCGACCTCGGCGTCGCCGGCCTCGATGACCCGGTCGGCACCCAGCCGCTCACGCAGACCGGCCAGAGCGGGGCTCGAGTACACGGTCAGGACGATCGGGAGGTCGTCGCCCGTGAGCAGCTCGGGCGGCAGGACTCCCGACGCGGACACGACGGCGAGCTCGAGCCGGGCGGACTGCCCGCGGACGGCCCGTGCGGCGGCGAGGGCGGCGGGCATGCGCAGGGATCGGTACCGCTCCGCGCGGGCGGTCCCGGCGCCGATCAGCACCACGTCGGCCGCGGCCCGCAGCACGTCGAACACGCGGTGGTCGGCGGCGTTGTTGATCGACCCGGAGACGTGGTCGGGACCCGTGGCTCCGCCGTCGACCGTGGCGACCATGTTGGCCCGGACCCACGCGGAACGCCCGGCGCGCGGGGCGGGATGCGCGTAGAGCGCCTCCAGGGACTCCTCGGCCGGGTCGGGGCCGATGGCCTCGCGCCCGGGCGGCAGCAGGACGTCGAGGGTCGGTACGGGGCGGCTCGTTGCCATGCGGGTCAGGCTAGCCGCCGGCCGCGGGTGCCGCCGGGTGGCCGAGATGCGGGTCAGGACGGGGTGCGGTAGGTGCCGGCGAGGGACTCCGCGAGGGCGACGACCGGGCCGACGACGACGACGGCGGGGGAGCGGACGGCACGGGCCGCGGCGAGCTCGGCGATGTCCGCGAGGGTGCCGATGGTGGTGCGCTGGTCCGGCGTGGTGCCGCGCTCGATGACCGCCACCGGCGTCGAGGCCACGCGCCCGAGCTCGATGAGTCGCGCCGCGTGCTGCTTCAACCGGGTGACCCCCATGAGGAGCACGAGCGTGCCGTCGAGGCGGGCGAGCGCGGGCCAGTCCGGCGCCGCGTCGTGCGCCGAGACGACGGTCACCTGGCGGGACACGTTCCGGTGCGTGACGGGGATGCCCGCGGCCGCGGGGACGGCGAACGCGCTCGTGACGCCCGGGACGACCTCGACCTCGACCCCGGCGGCCAGGCACGCCAGCAGCTCCTCGCCGCCACGTCCGAGCACGAACGGGTCGCCGCCCTTGAGCCGCACGACCCGGTGGCCGGCCTGCGCGCGGTCGACGAGGACGGCGTTGATCTCGTCCTGGGTGATCGTGTGCGCGTCCGGCGACTTGCCGGCCTCGATGACCTCGACGTCGTCGTCCAGGCCGGCGAGCAGCTCGCGGGGGGCGAGCCGGTCCACGACGACGACGTCCGCCTGCGCGAGAAGGCGCCGACCACGGGCGGTGATGAGGCCGGGGTCGCCGGGGCCTCCACCGACGAGCGCGACCGATCCGGGCCCGGGCCGGCGGCGGCGGATCGGCAGCTCGCCCGTGTCGAGCAGCGTCGCGACGGCCGACCGGATCGCCGCGGCGCGTCGCGGGTCGCCCCCGGCGTTGACCGCGACCGTGACGTCCCCCGAACGCGCGACCGCGGACGACCAGGCGCTCGAGGCCGACGGGTCGCCGGTCCGGATGCACCAGATGCGGGCGGCGTCGGCGTCGTCGGCGACCGCGTCGTCCGTCGCCGGATGTCCCGTCGCGGTGTGCACGAGCCATGCTCCGTCGAGGTCTCCCCGGACGTAGCCCCGCGCCACGTGCTCCAGCGCGCCCGAACGGGCGAGCGCGGCGAGGTCGTCGCTCAGGACGGGCGAGACCACGCGCACCACCGCACCGGCGTCGAGCAGGTTGATGGTCCGACGGGTGGCCACCACGCCGCCGCCGACCACGACGACGCCACGGCCGTGCAGGTCGAGCAGCACCGGGTGGCGGATCGGGCCGGCTGCGATCTCACTCATGGCACGTCACCGCCCGCTCGTACCGGTCAGGCCGCGCGCGCGCAGCACCTTCCGCTCGAGCGGACCGAACACGGCGAGCTCGATCGCCATGCCGACCGCGAAGATCAGCAGGATTGAGGCGATGACCAGCGACATGTCGTTGGTCTGACGGCCCAGGTCGAGCAGCTGGCCGAGGCCCGTGCCGAGCTGCGGGGAGGACGAGATCAGCTCGGCGGCCATCAGGGAGCGCCACGCGAACGCCCACCCCTGCTTCAGCCCGGCGAGGAACCCGGGGAGCGCACCGGGGAGCAGCACGTACCGGATCCGGGTCCACCCGCTCGCACCGAGGACCTGCCCGACGCGCAGGACCAGCGGCGGGACCTGGTCGACGCCGGCGAGCAGCCCGTTGACGATCGAGGGGATCGCGCCGAGCAGGACGACCGTGAAGATCGCGGCGTTGCTCAGCTGGAACCAGATGAGCGCGGCCGGCACCCACGCGACCGACGGGAGCGACTGGAGGCCCGAGACGATCGGCCCCAGCGCGCGCCGGAGCAGCGGCACGGTCGCCATCGCCGTGCCCAGCAGCACGCCGACGACGACCGAGATCGCGAACCCCAGGCCGCCGCGCTCCAGGCTGAGCCCGACCGCCCGGACCCCTGAGCCGTCCTGGGCGGAGACGACGAGAGCGGTCCACACGTCGGCCGGGCTCGGCAGGGCGTACGAGGGCTTGAGCCCGGCGAGCGCGACCGCCTGCCACACGGCGCCGAACACCACGACTGCCGTGGCGGTCGGCCAGAAGGCGCGCCATGCAGCGCGCGTCCTGCTCGCGGGCACCGGTGTGACGAGCGAGTCGAGCGCGTCGAGGCCCGCCTCGAGGGCGCGGACGTCGCTCGGAGCAGTGTCAGCGGCCATGGCGGACGATCTCCCGTCGGAGGTGCTCGGTGATCTCGGTCGAGAGGTCGCCGACCGCCGGGTCCTCGATCCGCCTGGGCTGGGGGATGCCGACTGTCCACTCCCGCACGACCCGACCGGGCCGGGAGGACAGGAGCACGACCCGCTGCCCGAGCCGGACGGCCTCGCGCACGTTGTGCGTCACGAACAGGACCGAGAGACCCGTCTCCTGCCAGATGCGCGTCAGCTCGTCGTGCATGACGTCACGCGTGATCGCGTCGAGAGCGGCGAACGGCTCGTCCATGAGCAGGACGCGCCCCTCCTGGGCGAGGGCCCGGGCCAGCGCGACGCGTTGACGCATCCCTCCGGAGAGCTCATGGACGCGCTTGGCCGACGCGCCGTCGAGGTGCACGAGGTCGAGCAGCCGACGTGCCTCGCCGGCACGCGCGCCCCGCGGCACCCCCCGCAACCGCAGGGCGAGCTCGACGTTCTGGCCCGCGTCGAGCCAGGGGAACAGCGCGGGCTCCTGGAACATCAGGGCCGGTCGCCCGGCGGCGACCTCGACCGTTCCCGAGGTCGGCGCGTCGAGCCCCGCGATCATCGACAGCAGCGTGGACTTCCCGCATCCTGACGCCCCGACGAGGCACACGAACTCGCCGGGGGCCACCGTCAGGTCGATCCGGTCCAGGACGGGCGGTCGACTCGTGTCGCCGAAGTCCTTGGACACCTGCTCGAGGCGCACGGCGGCAGGCGGACGCGGGTCGTCGGGCACGGAGAGGTCGGCGGGGAGCAGGGGGTGGTCCGTCCTGGTCGCGGTCATGGCTACTCCGTCCCGAGCACGGCAGCAGACACGGGTGGGAGCCCGTGAGCCCGCAGGATGTCGTTGAGCGGGGTCAGGTCGTAGATGCCATGCAGGTCGACCTTCCCGGACACGCCGACCTCGGCCGCGTGGTCGGCGGACGTCTGCACCGAGCTGGCGACCGGGTCGTTCGTGATCGTCAGGTTCGACCAGGCGCGGTCGAGGACCTGCTGGCTGAGCTTCTTGGACGTCAGCGCCTCGATCGCGTCGTTGGCCTGCGTCCTGGCCTCGGCGTCGTGCGCCGCGATCCAGTCCGTCGTCGCCAGCTGCGCCTCGAGGAGCTTGGCGACCGTGCCGGGGTACTGCGTGAGGAACTCGGTGCGCACGACGAGGTTCGTCGTGACGAACTGGGCGTCCGGCCACAGGTCGGCCTCGTCGACCAGCACGTGCGCGCCGCCGTCGAGCACGAGGCGTGACGCCCACGGCTCGGGGACCCAGGCGCCGTCGAGGGCGCCCTGCTTGAACAGGTCGAGCGTCTGGGCGTTCTCCTGCGGAACGATGTCCAGGTCGTTCTGGCCGCCCTTGACCGACGTCTGCAGCCCGTTGGACCTGAGCCACGCGCGCAGCGCGACGTCCTGGGTGTTGCCGAGCTGCGGGGTCGCGATGGTCGTGCCGCGCAGGTCCTCGACCGAGGTGATCCCGTCGCGCACGACGAGCTGGGCGCCGCCCGACGTCGCGCCCGCGATGATCCGGATCGCCTCGCCGTCGGACTTGGCGAACGCGTTGATCGACGGGTTCGGGCCGATGTAGGCGGCGTCGATCCCGCCCCCGAAGATCGCCTCGACCGCGGCCGGCCCGGCGTTGAAGATCTGGGTCGTCAGCTTCGTGCCGCCGAGCGAGGAGGCGAACGTGCCGTTCGCGACGCCGATGAGCGGGATCGCGTGGGTGATGTTCGCGAAGTACCCGAGACGCAGCTCGGGCGCCTCGGCGGCAGACGCGCCGGACGCCCCCGCGGTCGTGGGCGCCGTCGCCGCCTGACCGGAGGAGGCGCAGGCAGCGAGGCTCAGGGCGGCGAGCGCCGCGAGGCCGCCGGCGAGGACGGTGCGACGGTGGGGACGGGGTGGGAGGTGCGATGACATGGGTGGTTCCTCTCGGCCGAGCTCAGGGATGGCGGACGCGTCTCCTACCGCGTCCGACATCGCTCGGGGTCGTCCGAGGCGGCCACGAGGACCGACGGGCCGACCATGCCGGCGGCGAGCGTCGAGCCGTCCGCCTGGTCGACCAGCAAGAACACGCCCGTGCGACGGTGCTCCGCATAGGCGTCGAGCACGACGGGCTCGGCGAGGCGCACGTGCACCGTGCCGATCTCGTTGAGCGCGAGGGTCGTCGCGCCCTCGTCGATGGTCAGGTTGTCGATGTCGAGCCGGGACCCGACACTGCGCACGAGGCCCCGCACCGTCCTCGTACCGATCCGCACGAGCACGCGAGCGCCCGGTGCGGGCGCACGCTCGGACAGCCAGCACACCGTGCCGACGAGGTCCGCACCCGTCACGGTCGGCGCACCCGCCGGAGCGAGCACGTCGCCGCGGGACACGTCGAGGTCGTCCTCGAGCCGGAGTGTCACGGACTGCGGCGCGAACGCCTGCGTGAGCTCACCGTCGGCGGTGTCGATCCCGACCACGCGGGTGCGCCCCCCCGCAGGGAGCACGACGACCTCGTCGCCGACCCGGACGACCCCGGACGCGACGCGACCGGCGTACCCGCGGTAGTCCGGGTGCTCCGCCGTCCGGGGCCGGATGACCACCTGCACGGGGAACCGGAACGCCTCGGTCGTCGGGTCGCGGTCGACCGGGACCTCCTCGAGGTGCTCCAGGAGCGTCGGGCCGGCGTACCAGGGCGTGCGGGTCGATGCGTCGACGACGTTGTCACCCTCGAGCGCCGACAGCGGGATCGCCTGGACGTCGCGCACCCCGAGGTCCGCCGCGTACCGGGCGAAGTCTGCGGCGATCGCCCGGAACGTCGCCTCGTCGAAGCCGACGAGGTCCATCTTGTTGACGGCGAGGACGATGTGCGGGACACGCAGCAGCGCGGCGATGGCCGCGTGACGACGGGTCTGCTCGAGGACCCCCTTGCGGGCGTCCACCAGCACGATCGCGAGCTCGGCGGTCGACGCACCGGTCACCATGTTGCGCGTGTACTGCACGTGGCCGGGGGTGTCCGCGAGCACGAACGCGCGGGTGGCCGTGGAGAAGTACCGGTACGCGACGTCGATCGTGATGCCCTGCTCGCGCTCAGCCCGCAGCCCGTCGGTGAGCAGCGCGAGGTCGACGACCGCCCCGCCGCGCGCCACGCTCGCGCGCTCGACCGCGGCGAGCTGGTCGGCGAGCACCGACTTGGTGTCGTAGAGGAGCCGGCCGATGAGCGTGCTCTTGCCGTCGTCGACCGATCCGGCCGTGGCCAGCCGGAGCAGGTCGCGCTCGTGGTGCTGCGTCGTTCCCATCAGAAGTACCCCTCGCGCTTGCGATCCTCCATGGCAGCCTCCGACGCACGGTCGTCGGCCCGGGTCGCCCCGCGTTCGGTGAGCCGGCTCGCCGCGACCTCGACGATCACGTCGTCGACGGTCAGCGCGCGGGACTCGACGGCACCCGTGCAGCTCATGTCGCCGACGGTGCGGTAGCGCACGGTGCGTCGCTCGACGGTCTCGGTCCCGCGCGGGCCACCCCAGTCGCCCGGTGCGAGCCACATCCCGTCGCGCAGGAACACGTGACGCTCGTGCGCGTAGTAGATCGTCGGGAGGTCGATGCCCTCGCGCTCGATGTAGCGCCAGACGTCGAGCTCGGTCCAGTTCGACAGCGGGAAGACCCGGACGTGCTCGCCCGGGCTGTGCCGGCCGTTGTACAGGTCCCACAGCTCGGGGCGCTGGCGCCGCGGGTCCCACTGTCCGAGCTCGTCGCGCAGGGAGAACACGCGCTCCTTGGCGCGCGCCTTCTCCTCGTCGCGGCGGCCGCCGCCGAACACGGCGTCGAACCGGTGGGTCGTGATCGCGTCGAGCAGGGGGACCGTCTGCAGCGCGTTGCGGGACCCGTCGGGGCGCTCGCGGACCGCCCCCGCGTCGATCGCGTCCTGCACGCTCGCGACGACGAGCCGCAGGCGGTGCTCGGCCACGACGGCATCGCGGTAGTCGATGACCTCGGGGAAGTTGTGGCCCGTGTCGACGTGCAGCAGCGTGAACGGGACCGGCGCCGGCCAGAACGCCTTCCGCGCGAGGTGGAGCATGACGACGGAGTCCTTGCCGCCGCTGAAGAGCACGACCGGGCGCTCGAACTCGCCGGCCACCTCCCGGAAGATGTGGATGGCCTCGGCCTCGAGCGTCTCGAGCTGGGTGAGCCTGCGGGGCGCCGTGGCGGCGCGGGCATCGGTCACTGTGGTCTCCGTCGTCATGTGTGCAACCCGCATTCCGTCTTGTCCAGGCCGGCCCAGCGACCGGCCCGGGGGTCCTCGCCCGGTGCGACGGCGCGGGTGCACGGCGCGCACCCGATCGACGTGTACCCGAGCTGGCGCAGCGGGTTGAGCAGCACGCCGTGCTGGGCGACATAGGCGTCGACGTCGTCCTGCGTCCAGGCCGCGAGCGGGTTGAGCTTGACCTTGCCGCGCTTGTCGTCCCAGCCGACGACCGCGATGTCGGTGCGGGTCGGGGCGTCCTCGCGGCGCATTCCGGTGACCCAGGCGCGGTACGGCGCGAGCCCGCGTTCGAGCGGCTCGACCTTGCGCAGGGCGCAGCACAGGTTCGGGTCCCGGTCGTGGAGCCGGGGCCCGTGCTCGGCGTCCTGCTCCGCGACCGTGCGCAGCGGCAGGATCGTGCGCAGCGTGATGTCGGTCGTCTCGGCGTACGCGTCGCGCGTCCCGATCGTCTCGGCGAAGTGGTACCCGGTGTCGAGGAAGATCACGTCGACCCCGGGAACCGCACGGCCGGCCAGGTGGACGAGGACCTCGTCGCCCATCGACGACGCCACCACGAGCCCCGGACCGAACGTCTCACCGGCCCAGTCGAGCACGTCGAACGGGTGCGCGCCCTCAAGCTTCGCGCCCTGGTCGGCGACGATCGCCCGCAGGGCGACCTCGTCCTGCAGCTGCGCGCTCATGACCGCACCGCCAGGCCGATGAACCGCACCGCGAAGACGCGGGTGCACCCACGGCACTCCCACTCACCGTGGCGCTCGCCCGCGGGGCGCAGGTCCTCACCGGCGCAGTACGGGCAGTAGTACGCCGTGACGCGCTCGCCGGAGCCGGCGACGTCGGCGGCGCTCATGCGAGCTCCGCCTCGTCGGCGCGCAGCGCCCACTGCGCGAACGCCTCGTCATCCTCGCGCTGGGCTGCGAACCGCGTCGCGACCCGCTCGACGTAGTCGGGCAGCTCCTCCGCGGTGATCCGCAGCCCGCGCACCGTCCGGCCGAGCCGGCCGTCGATGCCGAGCGCGCCCCCGAGGTGGACCTGGAAACCCTCGTCGCCGCCCGCCAAGACACCCTTGAGGCCGATGTCGGCGACCTGGATCCGTGCGCAGGAGTTGGGGCACCCGTTGAGGTTGATCGTGAGCGGGTGCTCGAACGTCGGGAGCCGCCGCTCGAGCTCGTCGACGAGCGCCGCACCGCGCGCCTTGGTCTCGACGATCGCGAGCTTGCAGAACTCGAGGCCCGTGCAGGCCATCGTCCCGCGCCGGAACGTCGAGGCGCCGGTGACCTCGAGACCGAGCTGCTCGAGCCCGGCGACCAGTTCGTCGACCCGGTCGGCCGCGACGTCGAGCACGACGACCTTCTGCTCGACCGTGAGCCGGACGCGGTCGCTACCGGCCCGCTCGGCGAGGTCGACGAGAGACGTCAGCATCGGTCCGCTGACCCGCCCGACCGTCGGCGCCGCACCGACGTAGAAGCGGCCGTCGCGCTGGGGGTGCACGCCCACGTGGTCACGACGCCCGAGCGGGGGCGCGGGGGGCTCGGGACCGTCGTCGAGGCGCCGGCCGAGGTACTCCTGCTCGAGCACGTCGCGGAACACCTCGGCGCCCCAGTCGGCGACCAGGAACTTCAACCGTGCGCGGTTGCGCAGGCGGCGGTAGCCGTAGTCGCGGAAGATGCCGATGACACCCTCCCAGACCTCGGGCACCGCCTCGAGCGGCACCCAGGCGCCGAGGCGGACGGCGAGCATCGGGTTGGCCGCCAGCGCCCCGCCGACCCACAGGTCGAACCCGGGGCCGAGCTCGGGGTGGACGACACCGACGAACGACACGTCGTTGATCTCGTGGACGACGTCGTGGTGCGGCGAGCCGCTGATCGCGGTCTTGAACTTGCGCGGCAGGTTCGAGAAGGCCGGGTCGCCGATGTAGCGCCGGTGGATCGCGTCGATCGCGGGGGTGCCGTCGATGATCTCGTCGGCGGCGACCCCGGCCACCGGTGAGCCGAGGATGACGCGCGGCACGTCGCCGCAGGCCTCCTGCGTCGTGAGCCCCACGGCCTCGAGCCGGCGCCAGATCTCCGGCACGTCCTCGATGCGGACCCAGTGCAGCTGGATGTTCTGCCGGTCGGTGATGTCGGCCGTGCCGCGGGCGAGCTCGGTCGAGATCTCGCCGATCACGCGGAGCTGGCGCAGGGTCAGCCGACCGCCGTCGCACCGCACCCGCAGCATGAAGTACTCGTCGTCGAGCTCGTGCGGCTCGAGGGTCGCGGTCCGGCCGCCGTCGATGCCGGGTCGGCGCTGGGTGTACAGCCCCCACCAGCGCATCCGACACCGCAGGTCCTCGCCGGGGATCGACGCGAAGCCGTCCCGCGAGTACACGGTCTCGATGCGGGCGCGGACGTTGAGGCCGTCGTCGGCGGCCTTGAGCTCCTCGTTCGCGTTCAGCAGCTCGCGGTCACCGAAGGCCCACTGGCCTTCGTTCCTGGCCGCGCGCGGTGCGATGCGGGTGTGCGCCATCAGCGCTACCTCCGGGGGACATGGGCCCACGGTCACATCACGGTGCCTGAGGCGGTCTCCATGACGGTGACCGCGTGCCCGGTGAGGGGTGTGGGGCGGTCAGTCGACCCGCGGGCAGCAGCGCATGGTGCTCGCCGCGGGGTCGCCACAGGCCAGACAGCACCCGGAGACCACGGTCATCAGCACCCGCTCAGGCTGACACACGAGTCCGAGGGATGAAACCACCCATCCGCATGATGAGACGAAGGTCCCGAGTCCGCTCCGCGCCGCGGGTGTAACCGACCGCGCGATCCGCCCGACGTAGGCTGGTCGATCGTGACCGAGCCGGCGACCCCAGCGAACCCCTCCGCGCCCTCGCTGACCTCACGCCACCCGGTCGTCCCCGTCGACCGGCTGCTCGCCGAGCTCGTCCCGCCGCGGCTGTTCACCACCGCGTCGTTCGACACCTACCGTCCCGACCCGGCCCACCCCAGCCAGCAGCACGCCGTCACGCGACTGCGGCAGGTCGCGGCCGACGTCGCGGCGGGGGAGCGGCGCTCCTGGTGGCGACCGCGGCGCCGGGGAGCCGCGCCCGCGGTCTACCTCGACGGGGGATTCGGCGTCGGCAAGACCCATCTGCTCGCGGCTCTCGCGCACGCGACGGGCACAGGGACAGCGGCAGGCACCGGCGCCGCGTACGGCACGTTCGTCGAGTACACGAACCTGGTGGGCGCGCTCGGGTTCCTGCCGACCGTCGAGGCGCTCGCTGCGCACCGGATCGTCTGCATCGACGAGTTCGAGCTCGACGACCCGGGCGACACGGTCCTCGTCACGCGCCTCCTGCGCGAGCTCGCGGACCGTGGCGTCGCGGTCGCGGCGACGTCGAACACCCTGCCGGGCTCTCTCGGCGAGGGCAGGTTCGCCGCCGAGGACTTCCTCCGGGAGATCCAGGCGCTCGCGGCGCGGTTCGAGGTGCTGCGTGTCGACGGCGAGGACTACCGGCACCGGGTGGTGGTCACCGATGCCCCCGGGCTCCCCGACGAGACGGTGCGGACCTCGGCGAGCCTCGTGCCCGGCGCGACGATCGACCCCTTCGCCGACCTGCTGGCGCACCTCGCGACGGTCCACCCGAGCCGGTACGGGGCGCTGCTGGACGGTGTGGCGCTCGTGGCACTGACCGGCGTCGGGACCATCCACAGTCAGGACGTCGCGCTGAGGTTCGTGGTCCTCGTCGACCGCCTCTACGACCGCGACGTCCCGGTCGTGCTCGGCGGAGCGGGCGAGCAGCAGCTCTTCACCTCCGAGATGCTCGCGGGCGGCTACCGCAAGAAGTACTTCCGCGCGCTGTCGCGGCTCGGTGCACTGACGGGGGCCGGGCGCTCGATGCTCGCCGGCTGAGCGCGGTCCGGTCACCCCGCGAGCGACCGGGCGCGCCTCAGGGCTGCTGGGCGTCGAGCCGCGCCATCTCGGCGGCGACGTCGAAGTCGGCCGGCGGCCAGCCCAGGTCGAGACCCTTGAACGCGTGCGTGAGGAGCTCGGTCACCGCCAGACGTGCGTACCACTTGCGGTCGGCCGGCACCACGAACCAGGGCGCGACGTCGGTCGACGTGCGGTCGAAGACCGCCTGGTACGCCTCGGCGTACTTCGGCCAGAGCAGGCGCTCGTCGAGGTCACCGGGGTTGTACTTCCAGTACTTGTCGGGCCGCTCGAGGCGCTCGCGCAGACGCTTCTTCTGCTCGGCCGACGAGACCATGAGCGCGACCTTGACGATCGTCGTGCCGCTGGCCACGACTCGGGCCTCGAACTCGTTGATCTCGTCGTACCGCGCACCCCAGACCTTGGGCGGCACGAGCTTGTGGACGCGGACGACGAGGACGTCTTCGTAGTGCGACCTGTCGAACACGCCGAGCTTGCCGGGCTGGGGCAGGGCGTTCTCGATGCGCCAGAGGTAGGGGTGCTTGCGCTCCTCCTCGGTCGGCACACCGAAGGCCGTGAGCTGGACGCCCTGCGGGTCGACCATGCCGACCACGTGCCGGACGACGCCGCCCTTGCCGGAGGTGTCCATGCCCTGCAGCACGAGCAGCACGGACCGCTTCCCGTCGGAGCGGCCCTCCGCGAACAGGCGCTCCTGCAGACCCGACAGCAGGACGCCCTGCTGAGCCAGGTGCGCGTCGGCGTGCTTCGACTTCCCGTCCCAGCCGGGCTTGCCGGTGGGGTCGAAGTCGGCCAGCCGGAAGCCCTCGGACGCCCGCAGGGCCTCGTGGGCCGGTGTGGTCCAGCGGTCGGACGTGGACACGGGAGCCTCCTTGTCGCGGTGGTCGATCGAGCCCGACCCTACCCAGGGCGCGCGAAGGCCGCGCCTCGAACGGCTGGGTGGGGGTGCGAGGCGGGGCGCGGGGGCTCGGCGTCCCGCTCAGGCCAGCACGGCGACGCTGCGGGCCGGCATGTCGATCGTCGATCCCGCCGGGCCTGTGGGCTCCCACGCGGCGAGCACCGCGAGCGCGCTCCGGGTGCGCAGCGTCACCCGCTGGGGCTCATGGGCGAGGTTGCACACGATCCTCGCGGCCCCCCGCTCGACGACGACCCAGCTCGGTCGGTCGTCGTCGTCGAACCGGACCGCCGTGGCCGCGAGGTCACCGGCCGCGAGCTCGGGGATCGCGCGCCGCAGCTCGATCAGGGTGCGGTACCACGCGAGCATCCGGGCGTGCTCGGGCTGCGCGGTCTCGGTCCAGTCGAGCCGGCTGCGTTCGAAGGTCGCCGGGTCCTGCGGGTCGGGGACCTGCTGGTCCGCGGTGGCGGCGGCCGACGACGCGTCCGGTTGCCCGTGACCGGCGAACTCGGCGCGTCGCCCCTCGCGCACCGCCTGGGCGAGGGCCGGGTCGGTGTAGTCGGCGAAGAACTGCCACGGCGTGCGGGTTCCCCACTCCTCGCCCATGAAGAGCATCGGGGTGTAAGGGGACAGCAGGACGAGGGCCGCCTCGATCGCGAGCGCGCCGGCGTCGAGGCGGGCCGACGGCCGGTCGCCCTGGGCGCGGTTCCCGACCTGGTCGTGGTCGGAGGCGAACACGACGAACTGGTGCCCGTCGGTGCCCCGCGGGACCTGATGCCCCCACGGACGGCCTCGGAAGGTCGAGTACGTGCCGTCGTGAACGAACGCCCTCGTCAGGGCGGTCCGCAGGGTCGCCGCCGTGCCGAAGTCCGCGTAGTACCCCTGGCGCTCGCCTGTGATGAAGGCGTGGATCGCGTGGTGCACGTCGTCGGACCACTGCGCGGTCATGCCGTGGCCGCCTGCGGTGGTCGGGGTGATCGTGGTGGGGTCGTTGAGGTCGGACTCGGCAACCAGGGACAGGGGCCTTGCGAGCGGCGTGGCGAGCACCGCGACCTCGTCGGACAGCTGCGCCAGGATGTGGCGCTCCGAGTCGTCGACGAGCGCGTGGACCGCGTCGAGCCGCAGGGCGTCGACGTGGAAGTCGCGGAACCAGCGCAGGGCGCTGTCGCAGATCCACCGGCGCACCTCGGCGCAGCCCGGCCCGTCGAGGTTGGCGGCGGCCCCCCACGGCGTCTCATGGGCGCCGGTGAAGTACGGCCCGAACGTCGACAGGTAGTTGCCGGCCGGTCCCAGGTGGTTGTGCACGACGTCGAGGCACACGCCGAGCCCGCGAGCGTGCGCGGCGTCGACGAGCTCCTGGAGCGCGGCTGGCCCGCCGTAGGGCTCGTGCACCGTGAACAGGCCCACGCCGTCGTAGCCCCAGCCGTGCGCGCCGTCGAACGCCGCGATCGGCATGAGCTCGATGACGTCCACGCCGAGCGAGACGAGGTGGTCGAGCCGGTCGATCGCCGCCCGGAGCGTCCCCTCGGGCGTGAACGTTCCCACGTGCAGCTCGTAGAGGACCCGTCCGCGCACGTCGGTGCCGGGCCAGCCGTCGTCCGACCAGACGAACGCGTCCGCGTCGAACACGCGACTGGGGCCGTGCACGCCGTGCGGCTGCCACGCGCTGCGCGGGTCCGGCCGGGGCGGCGACCCGTCGACGCTGAAGGCGTAGTCGACGCCGGCGGCGAGGTCGACGTCGGACGCCCACCAGCCGTCGCCGTCGCGGGCCAACAGGGACCGGTTCTCGCCGAGCACGAGCTCGACGACCTGGGCGTCGGGCGCCCATACGCGCGGGACCACGTCAGTCCGTCGAACGCACGAGCAGGGCGACCGGGAGCCGGTCGAGCAGCGGGGCGATCTCCTGGACGCCGCCCAGGACGGCGCGGTTCGTCAGCACGTCGTGCCACTCGCCCTCGGGCAGCGCGACGGTGTGGTCCGCCCACCCGCCGAGCCGGTCGAGGGTGATCGCCAGGCGGGTCGCGAGGACGACGACGGACGCCTCGCCGGCCACGGTGCGCGCATAGCTGAGCGTGTGGCCGGACGAGTGCGCGAGCGGGCGGAAGCCGGCCTCCGGACCGATGAACGCCTCGGTCAGGTCCCGGCGCGTTCGCAGCGCACGCGACGTCACGAGCAGCTTCTCGTCGGCGAGGTCACGGGGGCCCGCCCCCTCGTCGAGCCGCGAGAGCCGAGCTGCGAGCGGCGCGACGTCCACCGCGCGACGGTTGTCCGGGTCGACGAGCGCCACCGCGGGGATCTCGGTGCCCTGGTACACGTCGGCGACGCCCGGCAGCGTGAGCTGGACGAGCTTCGTGCCGAGCGTCGCGGCCCGGACCGCGGCCCTGGTCCGCAGCTCCCAGGCGGCGAGCAGGTCGACGGCATGCTCGTCGCCGAGCACGCGCCCGGCCGTGGTCAGGACGGCCGCCTCGTAGGCCGCGTCGGGCTCGGTCCACGTCGTGCGGGACTTCGCCTCCCGGATCGCCTTCGTCAGGTACTCGGTCAGCCGGTCCTCGCCCAGCGGCCCGTCGGGCGTCCAGGTGCCCGCCAGGGTCTGCCACAGGAGGTTCTCGGTGCGGCCGTCGAGCAGCGCGCTGCGGTACGGCGCGCTCGTGGCGCGCAGCCTGTCCACGAGGGTCGACCACTCGACGGCCACCTCGCTGAGCACCCCCATACGGGTCCGGGTGTCCTCGCTGCGCTTGGTGTCGTGCGTCGAGAGGGTCGTCATGCCGAGCGGGGCCTGAGCCTGCTGGCGCACCGCCCAGGACGAGAGCTCGGTCGGGGTGAGCGCGAACCGCGCGGGTTCGCCGCCGACCTCGCAGAGCCCGACGAGGTGCGTCCAGCGGTAGAACGCGGTGTCCTCGACGCCCTTGGCCATGACGGCGCCGCACGTCTGCTGGAAGCGGACCACCAGCTCGTCGCGCATCGGGCTGCGGGTGCGGCCCGCGCTGCCGGCCTCGCGCCCGAGGAGCAGGTCGACGAGCACGGACATGGTGGCGGCACGTTCGGGCGAGAGCCGGTCGGCGGCGATCCGGGCGGCGGACTCAAGGACGTCGACCGACACGGTCGGCAGCGGGTCGCCGGGAACGACGTAGGCCCGGTACCGGTCGAACGCCACGAGCAGCTCGACGAGGCAGTCGTGCACCGACCGCCATGTGTGGTCCCGCAGGCGCAGGTCGTCGTGGCAGATCCCGGCCGCGAGCTCGGTCAGGCGGTGGACCTCGGCATACAGCGCCCCGTCGACCATCTCGCGCTTCGCGGTGTCGATGATCGCGGGCAGCGCGTCGGACGTGTCGCCCGTCAGGCGGTGCATGACGGCGCCGAGGACCGCCGCGCCGCCCGGGTCGATGAACGTCTGCTGGACGCGCCAGAGCGCCTCGTACCCGGTCGTGCCGGCGGTCTCCCAGTCGGTCGGGAGCTCCTCGTCGCCCTCGAGGATCTTCTCCACGACGACCCACGCCCCGCCCGTGCGCTCCCGCAGCCGCGTGAGGTACCCGGCCGGGTCGGTCAGGCCGTCGGGGTGGTCGATGCGCAGGCCGTCGAGAGTCCCGTCCGCGAGGAGGCCGAGCACGAGGGCGTGCGTCGCGTCGAAGACGACCGGGTCCTCGACGCGGACGGCGACGAGGGTGCCGACGTCGAAGAACCGCCGGTAGTTGAGCTCCTCGTCGGCGACCCGCCAGTACGCGAGGCGGTAGTGCTGACGCTCGAGCAGCTCCGCGAGGGGGAGGTGCTCGGTGCCCGGGCGCACCGGGAACACGTGGTCGGCGTACCGCAGCACGGTCCTCGGTACGTCGTCGGTCCCGGGCACGACCATCTCGTCGAGGGTCAGCTCGCCGCCGGCGAGGACCGCGCCGATCCGGTCGGCGAGCACCGGCATGAGCACGGCGCCGTCCCCGGCGGACCAGTCGACGTCGAACCACGAGGCGAACGGTGAGTCCGGGCCGTCGGCGAGGACCGACCACAGCGCCCGGTTGTGCCACACCGGAGTGGGGACGGCCATGTGGTTCGGGACGATGTCGAGCACGAGCCCCAGGCCGGCGGAGTGCGCAGTGTCGGCGAGCCGGCGTAGCGCGGGCAGCCCACCGATCACGGAGGAGATCTCGTCGTGGTCGACGACGTCGTACCCGTGGGTCGACCCGGGTGCCGCGCGCAGCACGGGGGACAGGTACAGGTGGGTGACGCCGAGCGCGGCCAGATACGGCACGCGCTCGGCGGCGTCGTCGAGCGTGAGCTCGGGTCCCAGCTGCAGCCGGTACGTCGAGACAGGAACGGCCCGCCCCTCGCCGACCAGACGTCGGGCCGCCGTCGCCTGCCGGGCTTCGCTCATGCGCCCGGGCTCGGAGCGGCCGCCGGGGTCCCGGCCAACGTGCGCGTCGTCTCCACGGGCGGCCGGGTGAGCATGACGAGCGAGTGGTGCTCGAGCACCAGCGAGGCGCTCGCCGCGAACGTCTGACCCTCCTCGACGCGCGAGTCGGTGTCGAGCAGCGCGGTCCAGTCCTCGCCGTACTCCGCGTCCGGAAGCACGAAGGTCGCCGGCTCCGGCTGGGCGTTGTAGAGGACCAGGAAGCTGTCGTCGACGATGGGCTCGCCGCGCAGGTCCGGCTCGCCGATCGCCTCGCCGTTCAGGAACACCATGACCGCGCGGGCCTGCTCGGCGTGCCAGGACGCGCTCGACATGTGCGTCCCGTCCGGCGCGAACCAGGCGATGTCGCGCAGGTCGGACTCGCCACCGTGGTCCGGGTCGCCGGCGAAGAACCGGCGCCGGCGCAGAGCGGGGTGCTCGCTGCGGATCCGGAACACGCTCTGCGTGAACTCCAGGAGCGCGGACCGGTCCTCGTCGAGGTCCCAGTCGACCCACGTGAGCTCGTTGTCCTGGCAGTAGCCGTTGTTGTTGCCGTTCTGGGTCCGGCCGAGCTCGTCGCCGTGAGCGAGCATCGGCACGCCCTGGGAGAACAGTAGGGTCGCGATCAGGTTGCGCTGCTGCCGCGCCCGCAGCTTGCGGATGGCAGGGTCGGTCGTCGGGCCCTCGGCCCCGCAGTTCCAGGACCTGTTGAAGCTCTCGCCGTCGCGGTTGCCCTCGCCGTTCGCGTCGTTGTGCTTCTCGTTGTAGGACACGAGGTCGGCGAGCGTGAAGCCGTCGTGCGCGGTCACGAAGTTCACCGAGGCGATCGGCCGACGGCCCGTGTGCTCGTACAGGTCCGACGAGCCCGTCAGGCGGCTCGCGAACTCCGCGAGCGTGGACGGCTCGCCGCGCCAGAAGTCCCGCACCGTGTCCCGGTAGCGACCGTTCCACTCCGACCACAGCGGCGGGAACCCGCCGACCTGGTATCCGCCGTCCCCGAGGTCCCACGGCTCGGCGATGAGCTTGACCTGCGAGATCAGGGGGTCCTGCTGGACGATGTCGAAGAACGCCGAGAGCCGGTCCACCTCGTGGAACTGCCGGGCCAGCGTCGCCGCCAGGTCGAAGCGGAAGCCGTCGACGTGCATCTCGCTGATCCAGTACCGCAACGAGTCCATGATCATCTGCAGGACGTGCGGCGAGCGCATGAGCAGCGAGTTGCCGGTGCCCGTGGTGTCGAAGTAGTGCGCCTGGTCGTCGTCGACCAGCCGGTAGTAGCTGGCGTTGTCCAGACCCCGGAACGACAGCGTCGGCCCGAGCTCGTTGCCCTCGGCCGTGTGGTTGTACACGACGTCGAGGATGACCTCGATGTCCGCCGCGTGCAGGGCCTTGACCATCGCCTTGAACTCCTGGACCTGCTGGCCCGGGGCCGTGTAGGCGGCATACCCGTTGTGCGGTGCGAAGAACCCGATCGTGTTGTAGCCCCAGTAGTTCGACAGCCCCTTCTCGACGAGCGTGGGGTCGTTGACGAACTGGTGCACGGGCATGAGCTCGATCGCCGTGACGCCCAGCGTGGTCAGGTGCTCGATCACCGCAGGGTGCGCGAGGGCCGCGTACGTGCCCCGGAGCTCCTCGGGCACGCCCGGGTGCAGCTGGGTGAGGCCCCGCACGTGCGCCTCGTAGATGACGCTGTCGTGGTACTCGTGCTGCGGCGGGTGGTCGTGACCCCAGTCGAAGAACGGGTTCACGACGACCGAGGTCATGGTGTGCCCGGCCGAGTCCTCGTCGTTGCGGGTGCCGGGCGTCCCGAACTGGTAGGAGAACAGCGACTGGTCGCCGTCGATCTGTCCGTCGATCGCCTTGGCGTACGGGTCGAGGAGCAGCTTGGCGGGGTTGCAGCGGTGGCCCTGCTCGGGGTCGTACGGTCCGTGGACCCGGTACCCGTAGCGCTGGCCGGGTTGCAGCGCGGGCACGTAGCCGTGCCACACGTAGGCGTCGACCTCGGGCAGGTCGACCCGTTCCTCGGTGCCGTCCGCCGCGATGAGGCACAGCTCGACGCGCTCGGCGACACCCGAGTACACCGCGAAGTTGGTGCCGGTTCCGTCGTACGTCGCGCCGAAGGGGTAAGGACGTCCAGGCCAGATGCGCATCCGCTCAGCCTGCCAGGACTTCACCGTCGCGCACACCGAACGAGGGTGTGACGTCACGCGTGCCGGGCGCGCCGGCGGCCGAGGACGGCGGAGATCGCGTCGCTCATGAGGTCGACGCCCTTGAGCGCGCTGGTCTCGGCCGGCCCACGGACCGTGCGCAGACCCGTCTCGTCGGAGAGCTGCGACGCGCCGCCGTCCGGGCCGAGGGGGAGCACGATCCGCTCGGGCGCCGGGGTGTAGGCCGCGGAGGGCGTACGTCCCTCGACGAGGTCGCGGATATTCGTGGCGACCACCTCCGCGTGCGCGCGCGCCGCGCTGGCCCGCTTGGTCTCGCGGACGTCGGTGATGTCCCCGATCGCGAAGACCCGCTCGTGGCCGACGACGGACATGGCCGACGTCACACTCAGGGTCCCGTCCGCGTGCCGCGCCCGGGCGAGGTCGGCGTCCAGGTAGTCGGTCATCGGGTGCGACCCGTAGCAGCGGAACCAGATGTCGGCGCCGATGTCGAGGCCGTTCGTGGTCTGGACGGTGAACGGCGCGAAGGTGCCCACGTCGACCGGCGGCAGGTAGCCGAGCCGGGAGTCGAGCACGACCTGCACCCCGCGGTCGTCGAGCTGGCTGCGGACCGTCGCACGCAGCTCGGGCAGGTAGTCGCCCTCGGGCAGGATGTCGGACCCCTGCTCGACCACGGTCACCGCGAGGTGCGGGAACGCCGACGTCAGCTCACCGGCGAGCTCAAGGCCGACGGGACCGGCCCCGACGAGGAGCACCCGACGACTGGCGGCGAGCGCGGCGCGGGTCCGCACGAGCCGCGCGGCGGCCACGGTGACCTGGTCCTCGAGGTACTTCGCCGGGAAGGGGTAGCTGGTCCCGGTCGCCAGCACGAGGAAGTCGGTGTCGATCGACTCGGTCGCGGACAGGTGCACGCGAGTGGCGCTCGCCAGCCTGACCCGGTCGCGGATGATCTGCCCGTTCCGCAGCAGCTGGTCGTACGGGAAGAACACCCGGTCCAGCCACGCGGGGTCGACGACGGCACGCAGGGCGCCCGCGGCGTGCACGAAGGCGTCCTTGGGTTCGATCAGCACGACCTCGAGGAGGTCGTCGAGCGTCTTCGCGACCAGCGTCCCGCCGTAGCCGGCGCCGACCACGACCACTCGTTGCCCCATCGTGATGCTCCTGTCGCGTCGGTGTGTCCCGGACCCAGCATGGACCAGGAAGGTCGATGAGGACGGTGCGGCGGGTGCGGCCGCGCTGTGTCGCCGGTCTCACCGGGCCCGCGCAGCGCCGGATCAGGGCGCCGTCGTCGCCGCCGGGGGACGCACCGCCGCCATCGACCCCGGGAGCGACACGAGAGCCAGCAGCCCCCCGCCCGCCAGCAGGCTCGCGCAGATGAGCATCGCCGTGCGGTGCGCCGGGGCGAGCGCCGTGGCGTCGGTCAGGTCGGCGCCGACCCCGGCGAGAAGCGGCAAGACGGCGACCGCGAGGAGACCGGCGATCCGGGCCACGGCGTTGTTGACGCCGCTCGCCGTCCCGGCGAGGTGGTCGGGAGCGGCCGACAGCGCCGCGGAGGTCAGTGGTGCGACCGTGAGCGCCAGCCCCAGACCGAACCCGACCACCCCGGGCAGCACCGCCGACATGTACGGCGCCTGGGGGCCGAGCCGGGCGAGCAGCGCGACGCTCCCGGCGCACACGAGCGGGCCGACGGTCATGGGCAGGCGCGGGCCGATCCGCGTCCCCAGACCGCCGGCGCGCGAGGACAGGGCCAGGAGCAGCAGCGTCACCGGCAGCGGGGCGATGCCGGCGGCCAGCGGCGAGTACCCGCACACCACTTGGAGCGTGACGACGAGGAAGAAGAAGATGCCGGACAACGCCGCGTAGATCAGGAACGTCGCGGCGTTGACCGCGCTGAAGGACCGCCACCGGAACAGGCGGAGCGGGAGCATCGGGTACCGCGTGCGGGCCTCCACCGCGAGGAACCCGGCGGTCGCGGCCACCCCCACGACGAGCGGGACGAGGACCGCCGGGTCGCTCGCGCCGCGCGTCGGCCATCCCGTGAACGCTGCGGTCAGCCCGGCGAGCCCCGCTGCGCCGAGGATCGTGCCCGCGATGTCGAGGTGCGGGGCCGCATCGGGGTCGGCGGACTCCGGGACGTGCCGCAGGGCGGCGACGACGACGACGGCCAGCGGGAGGTTGACCCAGAACACCCACCGCCAGCTCGCGACCTGCACGAGCCACCCACCGAAGAACGGCGCGACCGCTCCGGCGATGCCCCCGAGCCCCGACCACGCGCCGATCGCCCGCCCTCGCTCCTCGGGACGGAACGACGCTTGGATGATCGCGAGGGAACCCGGCGTGAGCAGCGCACCGCCGACACCCTGGAGCGCACGCGCCGCGATCAGGGCCCGGATGTCCGGTGCGAACCCGCAGAGCAAGGATGCGAGCGCGAACCAGACGACGCCGACCCGGAACATGCGGCGCCTGCCCAGCCGGTCACCCAGCGACCCGCCGAGCAGCAGGAACGCCGCCAGGGTCAGCCCGTACCCGTTGACCGTCCACTGCAGAGCTGCGGTGCCCGCGTGCATCTCACGGCCGATGACCGGCAGCGCGATCGTCACGACCGTGCCGTCGATGAACGCCAGCCCCGACCCGAGAACCGTGGCGAGCAGGACCCAGCGCCCCTGCGCCGTCCCGTAGACCAGCCCATCGTCCGTCCCGGCCATGGCGCCACCCTGCGCCGCACCTGCGCGGTCCGCAAGACCGATGCCCGCCACGCCCGGGGGTGATCCGACGCGAACAGGCGCCGCGGCCCGCCACGCAGGACGATCATGGGAACGACGGTGGTGTCGAGGGAGACGGCGATGAGCAAGACGGTGGTCGCGGGGTACGACGACTCGGCGGAGTCCGCTGCGGCCGTGCGGTGGGCGGCGGCTGAGGCCGCGCGGTTCGGCGCCCCCCTCCAGGTGGTCCACGTGTGGGGGTTCGCGGGGGAGACGCACGGCGGCGCCGGCACGTCGCGGCTCGGCGAGCAGGTGCTGGCAGCGGTCCAGGGGGTCGCCGACGCGGGAGCGGACATCGCGCGGGACGCCGCGCCTGGCGTCGAGGTCAGCGCGGTCGTGAGCCACGGACCGGTGGCCGAGGTGCTCGTCGACCTCTCGCGCGACGCCCTGCTCGTCGTCGTGGGTCGACGGGGGAGCGGGCGCGTCGCCGGCGGGCTGCTCGGTTCCGTGGCCCACGCCGTCCTGCACCTCGCGCACTGCCCCGTCGTCGTCGTCGCGGCGGGGGACGCCGGGTCGACGCCAGGCGTGGGCTCCGACGAGGTCGTGGTCGGGTTCGACGGTTCGGCCGGCGCGTACCAGGCGCTCGACGCCGCCGCGGCGGCCGCGCGCGTGCGGGGTGGGGGCGTCCGCGTCCTGACGGCGTGGTCGCCCGCGAGCGAGACCCGCTCGATGACGTACTGGGCCGTGGCCTATCCCGACGAGAGCCCCGGCGAGGTCGCGCTCGAACGTGCGGAACGCGCGCAGGCCGAGGCCCGCGCCTGGTGGGAGAAGCAGCACGCCGACGTGCCGGTCGAGTGGGAGCTGCCGGTCGGCGTGCCGGTGGATGCGCTGGTCAAGGCATCGGTCGACGCCGGTCTCGTCGTCGTCGGCGCTCGCGGGCGTGGCGGCCTCGCGAGCCTGCTGCTCGGCTCGGTGAGCCGCGCCGTCGTGCACGGCGCGCACGGGCCGGTCGAGGTCACCCGGAGCGAGCCGGCGCCGTCGTAGCCGGCTCCGCGGCCGGACCGATCAGGTCGGCGGACCGGATCGGCCAGCGGCTCCGCCCGACTCGTCTCGGCGGCGACGCGGGGTCAGACGGAGGTTGGGCAGCGCAGGCGCGGGGATGCGCTCGTCGCCGTGACCCGTGACGCGCCCGTAGCGCGCGGGCCCGTCGTCCTCCCAGTCGCGGCGCGCCTGGACGATCTCGTCGTGGCTGCGCCCGACGAAGTTCCACCACATGATGAGGTCGTCCGTGAACGGCTCACCGCCGATCAGAAGCACGCGGCCGCCACCGGCGCTCGCCATCGCGAGGTGGTCGCGGCCGGCACCCAGGTAGAGCAGCGGCCCGGGAGCCAGCTCGGTGCCGTCCACCGTGACGGCGCCCTCGAGGGTCAGCACCGCGTGCTCGAACAGGGGGTCCAGCGGCAGGGTCGTCGTGGTGCCGGCGTCGACCGCGATGTCGGCGCCGACGAGCGGGGTGTGCACCACCGCGGGCGACGCGCGCCCGCCGAGCTGGCCGACGAGCACCGTCGCTGCGAGGCCGTCGCCGGTGACGACGGGCAGGTCGAGGTGCTGGGAGAAGCTGGGTGACCGGTCGGCCTCGCCGGCGGGCAGAGCGACCCACAGCTGCACACCGTGCAGCAGGCGACCGGCCCCGAGCGAGATCTCGGAGTGCGAGACCCCGTGCCCAGCGGTCATGAGATGGAGCTGCCCCGGTCGGACCACGACGTCGCTGCCGACGCTGTCGCGATGGTGGATCTCGCCAGCGAGCGGCCAGGTCACCGTCTGCAGCCCGATGTGGGGGTGGGGGAGCACGCGCATGTCGACGTGCTCGGGCCCGAAGGTGTCCAGGAAGCACCAGGCGCCGACGAGGGGGAGGTCGCGGGTCGGAAGCGTCCGGCGCACGTGCATGGCCCGCAGGCCGCCGAGCGGGACCTCCCGGGCATCCAGCAGGCGGTTGACCGGTCCACGCACCAGGGCGGGGTGGCACAACGTCTCGTCCGGTCGCGCGTCGAGGTTGCTCATCGGGACACTGTCGCACCGGGTGCGCGCGAGTGCAGCCCGGGTTGCGACCGCCTCCGGGAGTCGCATCCGCTGCACTCCCTCGTGGGAACGGTGAGATGTCGAGCCGCACGCTGGTCGACAGCCCCTCCAGCGCGTGCGCCACGCGTCCCCACGGAGTAGAACCGGTGACATGAGTCGCAGAACCGGTGGCAAGCGTCGCGGGCACGCGAACCTGACCTCCGACCCCGCCGCCGAGCACCTCGCGGACCGCACGCCGTCGGACGACGAGGTGCGCGCCGCGGACGCCCGCGCCGGCGGCGACCCCTCGCACGCCCCGCGGTCGTTGCTCGGCGTCGAGCTCGAGCCTGACGACGAGGCGATCTCGAGCAGCGACGAGTGGGACGACCCCGAGCGGCTCTGACGGACTACTCGAGACCGATCCCGTGGGACGTCCACTCGCGCAGGAGGGCTGCTCCGTCCGCGCCCTGCAGCAGCGGGACGTCCGCGCGGCGGGTGCGGGCCTCGGCGCTCGCTGTCCCTGCCGCTGGTGCCGGAGCGCCGTGGGCGAGCACCTGCTCGGTCCCTGACAGCTGACGGATCGCGACAGCCAGCACGCGCTCGGGGTGCTCCTGCACGACCTCCGCGTAGATCTGCGGGTCGCGCTGCCCGTCGTCCCCCACAAGGACCCACCGGAGGCCGGGCAGCTCGGTGAGGAGCCGGCGCAGCGTGGCCCGCTTGTGCTCGGCCCCGCTCCGGAACCAGCCGGAGTTCGTGGGTCCCCAGTCCGTGAGCAGCAGGGGACCGGTCGGGTAGCCGTGCCTCCGCAGGAACCGGCCGATCGCCGGTGCGGCGTTCCACGCGCCCGTGGAGAGGTAGAGCACGGGGACGTCACCGTGCGACCCGAACGCGCGGCGGTAGAAGTCGGCCATCCCTGGCACGGGCTCCCGAGCGTTGTCGTGCCGGACGAACGTGTTCCAGGCCGCGATGAACGGCCGGGGGAGCCGCGTGATCATCACCGTGTCGTCGATGTCGCTCACGACGCCGAACCGGACGTCGGGACCGATGACGACCACAGGAACCGTTGCGGTCCGGCCGCCGACGGTCACCAGCTCGACGTCGTGCCAGCCCGGGGTGAGCGAGCAGTCGACGACGCTGTCGACGAACCCGCCCCGGTCGGCGACCAGCTCGCTTCGGTCGCCGTCGACCACCGCACGGACGCGGGCGAACGGCAGCGGGACGACGGCGAAGCTGCGCCACCCGCGCAGGGCCGTGACCGGCCGCGCCGCGCCGCCGGTCGGGTGCGCGCCGACCCCCGGCAGGTCGGCGTCGCGCACGCCCGGACCTGCGAGGACGACCCGGCCCAGCACCCGGACCCAGCCGGTCGCGCCGTAGCCCACGTACGGCTCGACGCGTGCCGTCCACCCCCGGCGCTGCAGGAACGCCGCGAGCCTCGAGTCGAACGCGTACTCGAGCCGAGCCGCACGGTGCGGCCGGCTCGACGTCGCGTCCGAGCTCGCGGGTCGGGGGCTCGAGCCGGCGCCCTCAGCGCTGGGCGGCACCCTTGGCTGCCGACCCGGCCTTCCGGGCGGCCTCCTTCTCGGTCGTCGCGCCTGTGGTGCTCAGGGCGCCGCCCGCCGACTCGAGGTGGGCGCGGACGAACCAGTGGAAGAGCTCCAGCTGGTGGAGATGGCCGATCAGCAGGTCGTTGGTGACGGTGTCGAGCTCCTCGACGTCGGCCGCTGCGGTCCGGTGCGCCGCGATGACGTTCTGGTAGACCTCGTCGAGCGCTCCGAGGTGCTCGATCGCGGTCGCCCGGCCGATCGAGTAGTCGTCCCACGTGCGCTCGGCGACGAGTGCACCCGGCGTCCCGCGCGGTGCCACACCGAGCGTGGCGATGCGCTCGGCGATCTCGTCGACCATCACGCGCACCGCGTCGACCTGCGGGTCGAGCATCGTGTGGACAGCGATGAAGTGGGGCCCGACGACGTTCCAGTGGATGTGCTTGAGGGTGAGCGCGAGGTCGTTGAGAGAGTTCAGCCGGGTCTGCAGGACGGCGGCGACCTTCGCTCCGTCCTCGAGGGTCAGCGAGGGGACGGTGTACTTGGGCAGCTCGGTGCGGCGGGCCATGTCGGTGCCTCCTACGGTCGATCGGACGGCACCGGATCGGCGTCGTCCAGACCCACGCTGCCGTACGGCGGACGGGCCCGCATCCGGAGCGGACCGAACCGTCGGTATGCCACGAGACGTCGGCGCAGACGGAACCAGATCACCACGAGGGCCGCCAGGCCGAGGACGACCAGCACGGGCGCGAGGATCGCCGCGAACGACAGACCCACGCTCGTCGCATCCTCGACGGTGCTGACCACGGGTCCGCCGACCCCGAGCGTGGTCGCGGTGATGATCGGCCGCGAGGTCGCCTTCGCCCCGTGGACGACGAGCGCGAGCGCGATGCCGAGCACCACGGGCAACCACCGGCCGGACGCCGCGAAGGCCCCGGGGTCGCTGACCAGTGCCGTCTGCGACCCCGACCCCGCACCGAACGCGATGCCGCCGGCCGCCGGCCGGACGACCGTCTGCACGACGTCGTTGACCGAGTCCACGACGGGGACCTTGTCCGCCACGACCTCCACCACCAGGAGAACGGCGAGGATCACGAGCACCCAACCGTTCGTCAGCCACTCCCATCCCGTGGGCGGGGTGATCACGTCGGTCCACCTTGCGAGCGCGCCGAGGACGAGCAAGGGCACGTAGGCGTTCAGCCCGGCGGCTGTCGCGAGGCCGGTCCCCGTCAGGATCTCGAGCATGCGGCGATCATGGCATCCCTCATCCGGCCCTGACACTCGAGCGCTCGGCGGGCGGCGAGGCCCGACCGCGGAGCTCAGCGCAGCGGGTCGCCGGTGTCGTCGAGCCGGTGCAGCACCTCGGCGGGTGACAGCTGGACGAGCCCAGGGCCGAGCTCGTCCCAGTAGCGGGGCGCCGCGACGGCCGGTTGCTCCCGGCCGCGCAGCGAGTACGGGGTGATGGTCGTCTTCGCCGGGTGGTTCTGCGACCAGTCGAGCAGCACCTTGCCGCCGCGCAGATCCTTGCGCTGCAGCGCGACGAAGACGTCGGGGTGGCGGTCGGCGAGCTCGTAGGCGAGCGCCCGCGCGTAGGCGCGGACCTCCATGGCCGTGCTCGTGCCGGGCAGCGGGGCGTACAGCTGCAGCCCTTTGCTGCCCGACGTCACGGGGACGGTCTCCAGCCCGTCCTCGCGCAGCCGGTCCGCCACGAGGTGCGCCGCGCTCGCGCACTCGGCCAGCCCCGCCGGGGCGCCGGGGTCGAGGTCGATCACGAGCCGGTCCGGGTTGTGCACGGTGCCGTCCGGGTCGACGCGCCACTGGGGCGTGTGCAGCTCGAGGGCGCCCTGGTTTGCGGCCCACACGAGCGACGGCAGGTCGTCGAGGAACGGGAAGGTCACGTCCTTGCCCTGGTCGGTAGCGCCGGGCGCCGCGGGCATCGTCATCCGACGCACCCAGTCGGGTGCTCCGGCGGGCGTGTTCTTCTCGAAGAACCGTTCGCCGCCGAGACCCTCGGGGAACCGGATCCGCGTCACAGGACGGTTGTGGAGCTGGTGCAGGAGCGCGGGGGAGACGCGGGTGACGTAGTCGATGACCTCGGCCTTCGTCATCCCGTTCGCCGGGTACATCACCCGGTCGAGGTGGCTGAGGCGGACCTGACGGTCGCCGATCGTCACGAGCTGGGGGTCGTCCTTCGGGTTCATGGGTCCTCCTGGTCGCGCATCGGCCCGAGACCTGCTCGCGACGCCTCCCGGTGGCGAGGGCGCCGTCACCGGTCCATCCTGCCCAGAGAGTCCCGGTTCGTCGCGCGCTGAGCGGGTTCGAGCGAGGAGGTGGTCGTCGGTGCCAGAGCGGGACAGCCGGGCCGGAGCGCGGCCGCACGGTGACCGCGCCGCGCCGTCCCCCACCGAGGCTGCGGTCGGCGTGCTGCACAGGGTGGCGTTCCTGCTCGAGCGCGCGCAGGCGGACGAGCACCGCAGCGCGGCCTTCCGGGGAGCCGCGCGCGTGGTCGACGACCTGCCCACGGATGAGCTCGTGGCCCGCGTGGCGGCGCAGACCCTCACCGACCTGCCGGGGATCGGCGCGCGTACCGCCGAGGTCGTCACCGCGGCCGTCCGGGACGAGCGCGTCGAGTATCTCGACCGGCTCGAGCGCGAGGCCGAGCCGGCGCCGGAGGTGGGGTCGTCCCTGCGCCGCCAGCTGCGCGGCGACCTGCACTCGCACACGGACGCGAGCGACGGCCGCACCCCGCTGCGCGACATGGTGCTGGCCGCCGCCGAGCTCGGGCACGAGTACCTCGCGATCACCGACCACTCGCCGCGGCTCACCGTCGCGAACGGGCTGAGCCCCGCGCGGCTCCGGACGCAGCTGTCGCAGATCGCGGGGCTGCGCGCCGGCGGAGGTCCGTTCCGGGTGCTCAGCGGCATCGAGGTGGACATCCTCGACGACGGCTCCCTCGACCAGGACGTCGAGCTCCTGGACGAGCTCGACGTGGTCGTCGCCTCGGTGCACTCGAAGCTGCGCATGGATCGCCCCGCGATGACCCGGCGGCTGGTCGCTGCCGTGTCCGACCCGCGCGTCGATGTGCTCGGCCACTGCACGGGACGCCAGATCACCGGCAAGCTGCGCCCGCCCAGCGAGTTCGACGCCGTCGCGGTCTTCGAGGCGTGCGCCGAGCACGGCACCGCGGTCGAGATCAACTCCCGGCCGGACCGGCTGGACCCTCCGCACGCCCTCCTCGAGCTGGCGGTCGCGGCCGGCTGCGTCTTCTCCATCGACTCCGACGCGCACGCGCCCGGGCAGCTCGACTGGCAGGTCGCCGGGTGCGCGCGCGCGGCTGAGCACGGCCTGCAGGCCGACCGCGTCGTCGACACCTGGCCGGTCGAGCAGCTGCTCGACTGGACGCGCACCGGCTCGACATGACCGCAATTGCGCGTGGCGATGCGCAAACACGGGCTTGCGGAGGTTAGTGTCGTCCGCGACGGACCTGGGTCCACGGGCGCGCCGACTGGGCGCCCGGACCAGGGGTGCTGTCTGTCACCCGTCCGGGCCGGTCGTCCGGGCACGTTCGAACCGACCAACTAGGAGTACATCCCGTGAGCGTGAACCGCACCGAGCTCGTCCAGGCCATCGCTGCCAAGGCGGGCCTGACCAACACCGCCGCTGACGCGGCTCTGAAGGCCTTCCAGGAGGTTCTGGTCGAGCAGCTCTCCGCTGGCGAGAGCGTCACCATCCCCGGCCTGCTCGCGATCTCCCGTGCCGAGCGGTCCGCCCGCACCGGCATCAACCCGCAGACCGGCGAGAAGCTGGAGATCCCCGCGGGCTTCCGCGTCAAGCTCTCCGCGGGCAGCGCCCTCAAGCGCGCCGTCGCCGCCAAGTAGCACGCCGGCGCCGGCAGGTCCGGCGCCACGACGCACGACGACCTCGGGCTCGGCCGCACTCCGGCCGGGCCCGACGTCGTGACGTACCTGTCCCACCTCGGTCACCGAGGAGAGGAGCCCGGCATGACAACGGCGCCACGCCCGACCCGCCAGCGTTCTGAGGTCCTCGCGCTGCTCGACGGGCTCGACGAGTTCAGGAGCGCGCAGCAGCTGCACGAGCTCCTGCGCTCGCGTGGGTCGACGATCGGGCTGGCGACGGTGTACCGCGCCGTCCAGCTGCTCAGCGAGAGCGGCGAGGTCGACGTCCTGAGGACAGAGGACGGCGAGGCCGTCTACCGCAGGTGCGAACGGCGCAGCCACCACCACCACCTGGTCTGTCGGTACTGCGGGCGCACCGTCGAGATCGACGGGCCCGTCGCGGAGTCGTGGGCCGCCCAGATGGCCTCGGCGCACGACTTCACCGATGTCGAGCACACGATCGAGCTCGTCGGGACCTGCTCCGAGTGCCGAGCGGCGCGCGCCGACCGCGACTGACCTCGGGCCGCGGGTCCTGCCGGGAGAAGCGCCCGGGTGGGAGAGACTGGTCGCCGTGAACCGACTGCATGACCCCGACCGCCGCCACTTCGCCTCCGACAACTACGCGGGGGTGCACCCCGAGGTGCTGGCCGCGCTCGCCGAGGCGAACGGCGGCCACGAGAAGGCCTACGGCTACGACACGTACACCGCGCGGCTCCAGGAGGTGCTCGCCGGCCACTTCGGGGAGCAGGCGCACGCCTATCCCGTGCTCAACGGCACCGGGGCGAACGTCCTGGCGCTGCAGGCGCTGCTGCCCCGCTGGGGCGGCGTGGTGTGTGCCGAGACCGCGCACATCAACACCGACGAGAACGGTGCTCCCGAGCGTGTCGGCGGGCTGAAGCTCCTCACCGTCGCGACCCCCGACGGCAAGCTCACCCCGGAGCTCGTCGACCGGCAGGCGTGGGGGTGGGGCGACGAGCACCGCGCCCAGCCCGGGGTCGTGTCGATCACGCAGACGACCGAGCTGGGCACCGCCTACTCGGTGGCGGAGATCCGCGCGCTGGCCGACCATGCCCACGGTCTGGGCATGACCGTCCATCTCGACGGGGCGCGGATCGCCAACGCGGCCGCCTACCTCGGCGTCCCGTTGCGCGCCCTGACGACGGACGCGGGCGTTGACGTGCTCTCGCTCGGCGCGACGAAGAACGGTGTCATGTTCGGGGAGGCGGTCGTCGTCCTGCGGCCTGACGTCGCGCCCGGCGTGCAGTACCTGCGCAAGGTCGACATGCAGCTCGCGTCGAAGCTGCGGTTCGTCTCGGCGCAGCTCCTCGCGCTGTTCGAGACCGACCTGTGGCTCCGGTCGGCGCAGCACGCCAACGCGATGGCCGTCCGTCTCCGGGCGGGGGTCGAGGGCATCGACGGTGTGCGCATCACCCAGCCGACCCAGTCGAACGCGGTGTTCGCGGCGCTCGCACCAGGTGCGGCGGACCTGCTGCGGGAGTCCTACCAGTTCTACGACTGGATCGAGGGTGAGGTCCGGTGGATGTGCGCGTTCGACACGACTCCGGCCGATGTCGACGGGTTCGTCGCCGCGCTCGCTGCCGCGGCCAGGGCGGCCTGAGGTCGTCGGTCGACCGAGAACCGCGGGTGCCTGCCCGCACCCGGTCGTGCGCGGAGGCGCAGCCGGCTGACCGGGGAGCCTCCGCGCAGCGTTGACGGCAACGGCAACGGCAACGGCTCCGACCCGCGAAGCGGACCGGAGCCGTCAGTGCCGGCGACTCTCGTCGCTCAGCGGGCCGTGCTGTGCCGGGGGAAGCGGTCGCGTGAGTCGCTGCGGGGCTCGGGGCGACGATCGCTGCGCGGGGTGGCGCCGGGACCGGTCGGTCGCGAGGCACCGTGCCCGGTCCGGGGCGCGGGTCCCTCGTCGACGCGGATCCGCAGCGGACGCCCGGCGACCCGCGCCCGCCCGATCCGGTCGAACGCGTCGGGCGTGAGCCCGCCGGGGATCTCGACGATGGAGAAGCTCGGGAAGATGTCGATCTTGCCGAGGTCCTTGCCCGTCAGCCCGCCCTCGTTCGTCAGCGCACCGACGATGGCACCCGGCTGGGCGCCGTCGTTGTGGCCGACGGCGACCCGGTAGCGCATGCCACCGTCGGGGCGGTGCGACGTGCGGCGCGGGCCCTCCGAGCGCGGTCCACGATCGTTGTGGTCACCGCCGCGGTCGGGAGCCAGCGTCGCGCGGCTCAGCGCGTCGTCCAGGTCGTCGCCATGGGTCGTGCGCGGCGCGGGTCCCCGGTCGCCCACGGCGAGGGCGGCGACGACGGCGAGCAGCTCGAGCGGGTCGAGGTCCGGGTTGGCGGCGAGGTGCTCGGCGATGGCCGTGCGGTACAGGTCGAGGCGACCCAGCTCGGCGCGGGCGGCGACATCCGTCAGGAGGCGCTCGACCCGGTGGGCCGAGACGTCCGCAGGCGACGGGATCGCGATCTCTTCGATCTTCTGGCGCGTGAGCCGCTCGATGGAGCGCAGGCGGTGCTGCTCGCTCGGCGTGACGAACGTGAGCGCCTCGCCCGACCGTCCGGCGCGACCGGTGCGGCCGATGCGGTGCACGTAGGCCTCGGGCTCGGTCGGCACGTCGAAGTTCACGACGAGACCGATGCGGTCGACGTCGAGGCCACGAGCGGCGACCTCGGTGGCGACGAGCACGTCGAGCGCACCGCTGCGCAGCCGCTCCACGATCTTCTCCCGGTCACCCTGGGCGACGTCACCCGAGATGAACGCGGCGGAGATGCCGCGCTCGATGAGCGCGCTGCCGACCTCCTCGGCCGCACCGCGGGTACGCACGAAGACGATGGCGGCGTCGGCGTCCGAGACGGCGAGCACCCGCGCCAGCGCGCCGGCCTTGTGCCGGAACGGCACCACGGCGTACGTCTGGCGCACGCTCGTGACCGTCGACGACTGCCGCGAGACGGCGATCTCGACCGGGTCGGTCAGGTGCTGCGCGGCGACGCGACGGATCCCGGGGGGCATGGTCGCGGAGAAGAGGGCGACCTGTCGCTTCGCGGGCGCTGCGCCGAAGATCTTGTCGACGTCCTCGGCGAAGCCCATGCGGAGCATCTCGTCCGCCTCGTCGAGCACCAGGAACTTGACGGCGTCCAGGTGGAGCGTGTGGCGCTCGAGGTGGTCGATGACGCGGCCAGGCGTGCCGACGACGACCTGGGCGCCGCGCGTCAGGGCGCGCTGCTGGGGGAGGAACGGCGAACCGCCGTACACCGCGATGACCTCGAGGCCGGGGATGTGCGCCGCGAACGACTCGATCGCCTCGGCGACCTGCATCGCGAGCTCGCGGGTCGGCGTCAGCACGAGAGCCTGGACCGCGCGGAGCTGCGGGTCGATCGACGCGAGCAGCGGGAGGCCGAAGGCGGCCGTCTTGCCGGTCCCGGTCTGGGCGACGCCGGTGATGTCGCGACCCGAGAGCAGGGCTGGGATGGCCTCGGTCTGGATCGCGGTCGGGATCTCGAAGCCGAGGTCGGCGACGATGCGCTCGAGCGTCTCGGGCAGGCCCAGGTCGGCGAAGGTGAGCGCTTGTCGCGACGTCTCGGTCGTGGGCGCACTGGAAGAAGGCATGGTCGTCATGGGGGCACCGTTCGGGTTGCGGGAGTCACGTGCGGCACGGCCAGGGGGGCCGTTCCGGAGGTCGCATTCCCGAACACATCACCAGCGGTGACACCGGTACACATACACGAGGGACGCGCGACGAACTCCAGGTTCACCAGCCAGTGTACCCGGACGACCGTCGGGACCCGGGGCCCGCCCCAGGTGATCTCGCGCACACGGGTCTCAGCCCAGGCCGAGCCGGGGCCCTTCGATCGCCGGACAGGCATCCATGACCACGTCGAGTCCCGCCGCCCGAGCACGGTTCGCGGCCGCGTCGTCGATGACGCCGAGCTGGAGCCACACCGCGCGTGCGCCGATCGCGATGGCCTCGTCGACCACCGCACCGGCCAGCCGCGCGTTGACGAACACGTCGACGACGTCGACCGGTCCGACGATGTCGGCGAGCCGGGTCACGCCCTCCGCGCCGTGCACCGTCTCGCCGTGCGGGTGCACGGGGACGATCTCGTGCCCGAGCGAGTCCTTGAGGTAGGCGGCCACACCCCACGCGGCGCGAGCGGTGTTCGTCGAGAGGCCGACGACGGCCCACCGACCGGGCGTCGCGAGCAGCCGTCGGATCACGGCGGGGTCGTTCGGTGTCCGGTCGTTCGGTGCTGGGTCGTTCGGTGCTGGGTCGCTCGCGGTTCGGTCGTTCGCTGTGGTCACCGGGCAAGCCAAGCACAGCTGCCCGAGCGGCACGGTGCCCGCCCGCTTATCGTGAGGGCGTGCCGACCCGCAAGCTGATCCTGCCGTCCGACGGCGCCGAGCTGCGGGCAGGTTTCGCCGCCGTCCGCACCGCGCTCGACGTCCCGGTGACCTTCGATCTCGCGGCCCTCGCGGAGGCTCGCACCGCGGCACGTCACCCGGCGACCGTGCGCGACCGCAGGGACCTGCGCGACATCGCCTTCGTGACGATCGACCCCCCAGGTTCGACGGATCTCGACCAGGCGGTCGAGCTCGAGCGACGGGGGACCGGCTACCGCGTCCGGTACGCGATCGCCGACGTGGCGTCGTTCGTCGCGCCCGGCGGGCCGCTCGACGCGGCGAGCCACAGCCGGGGAACGACCGTCTACTGCCCGGACACCCGCGTGCCGTTGCACCCGGTCGAGCTGAGCGAGGGCGCGGCGTCGCTCCTGCCGGGCCAGGACCGTCCCGCGATCGTGTGGACCATCGACCTGGACGCGGACGGTGGCGTCGACGGCGTCGAGGTCGAGCGGTCGCTGATCCGCAGCCGCGCGCAGCTCGACTACCCGGGCGTGCAGCGGGAGCTCGACGCCGGCACCCCGTCGTCCGATGCGGACGAGCTGCCCCAGCTCCTCGCCCGGATCGGCACCCTGCGAGCCGAGCAGGAGCGCGCCCGCGGCGGTCTGTCGCTCGGCCGGCCCGAGCAGGAGGTCGTGCCCGACGGGGACGGCTGGCGCCTGACGTTCCGCGCGCCGCTCCCGGTCGAGGACCACAACGCGCAGATCTCGCTGCTCACGGGCATGGCCGCGGCTCGGATCATGCTCGACGGGGGGATCGGGATCCTGCGCACGATGCCCGCCGCCGCCGACGACGCCCTCCGCCGCCTGCGTCACCAGGCTCGCGCTCTCGGCGTCGACTGGCCGACCGGCGCGACCTACGGCGACGTGCTGGCGCGCCTCGACCGCTCGCAGCCACGCGCCGCGGCGTTCCTGGCGGCGGCGACGTCGCTCTTCCGTGGCGCGGCGTGGACGCCGTTCGTCGGTACCCCGCCCGAGCAGCCGAGCCACGGCGCAGTCGGTGCGCCGTACGCGCACGTCACCGCGCCCCTGCGTCGGCTCGTCGACCGGTACGGTCTCGAGATCGCGGTCGCGCTCCACGCCGGCCGCGACGTGCCGGACTGGGTGCGGTCCGCGCTCCCGGCCCTGGGGGACGACATGGCGTCGGCGGCGCGACGTGCCGCTGCGGTCGACCGGGCGTGCACCGACCTCGTCGAGGCCACGGTCCTCGCGCACCGCGTCGGCGAGGTGTTCGAGGGTGTCGCGCTCGACCGGGACACCGTCCAGCTCCAGGACCCGGCGGTCGTCGCGGACTGTGACGGCGCTGACCTGCCCGAGGGTGAGGCGGTGCGCGTCCGTCTCGAGGTGGCCGACCCGACGACTCGAACCGTCCGGTTCGCGATCGCCACCTGAGGCTGCCACCTGCGAGAAGGCCGCGACGCTCCCACCTCGTGCGGCGATCGTCCGCCGACGCACCCCCTAGGATCGATACGTTTGGGGTGAGGTCGGCGACGGGGGAGGCAGTGAGCGAGCAGGACGCTGTCTCGGACCGTGTGCTCACGATCCCCAACGTCATCAGCCTGGCGCGGCTGATCATGGTCCCCGTCTTCGCGGTGCTGATCGTCTCCGGCCACGACGGCTGGGCGCTGATCGTGCTCGCGGTCTCGGGCGCGAGCGACTGGCTCGACGGCGTGCTCGCTCGGCGGCTCGGACAGGTCTCGCGCCTCGGCCAGATGCTCGACCCCGCCGCTGACCGCCTGTTCATCCTCGTGACGCTGCTCGGTCTCGCGTGGCGTGGATCGGTGCCGTGGTGGGTCGTCGGCGTGCTCGTGCTCCGCGACGCGCTCCTGCTCGGTCTGCTCGGTGTGCTGGCACGCCACAGCTACGGACCGCTGCCGGTCCACCTCGCGGGCAAGGCGGGCACCTTCGCGCTGCTGTACGCCTTCCCGCTGCTCCTGCTCGCAGCGTGGCACGAGCCCATCGGCTCGGTCGCCTACGTCCTCGGCTGGGCGTTCGCCTGGTGGGGCATCGCGCTCTACTGGTTCGCCGGGGGGCTCTACGTCGTGCAGGCGCGGCGGCTGCTCGCCCGGGACGGTGCGGGCGCGGCATGACGTCGCGGCACGGAGACTCACCCACGGTGCGCGTGCCGGACGCGTCCATGAGCCTGCTCAACGACGTGGCCCGCATGCCCCTGGAGCCGGCCTACCGGATCGTGGCGGACCAGCGGGCTCGCGAGGGACGTCGTCGGGTGACCATGAGGCACCGGACCCTGAGCGCACTCCTGGCAGTGACGCTCGGTCTGGCCACCACCTCGGCGGCGCTCGCGCTGCGCGCGCCCCAGCCCGCCGTGCTCGCTGCTCGCGCGATCATCGAGAAGCAGATCGCCGAGCGGACGGCGGCCGTCGACAGCTTGCGGCTGCAGAACGCGGAGTCCGCTCAGCAGATCGCGGCGTTGCAGGCCACGGTGCTCGCCGCGCGGGACTCGCCGCTCGTCGACCAGCTCGCCGCGGACTCCGTGATCTCCGGTGCGAGCGCGCTGACAGGCCCGGGTCTGCGCATCACGTTGTCCGACGCGCCGGACGTGGGGGGTGTCGTCGACCCCGATCGGCGGGTCCAGGACGTCGACCTGCAGATCCTGGTCAACGGCCTGTGGGCCTCGGGTGCCGAGGCCATCGCCGTCAACGACCACCGCCTCACGACGACGACCGCGATCCGCAGCGCCGGCAGCGCGATCCTCGTCGACCTCAACCCCCTCGTCGGCCCGTACGTCGTCGAGGCGATCGGCGACGGGGCCGACCTCCAGACCCGGCTCGCGCGTGTGAGCGCCGGGCAGCACCTCGCGACTCTCCGCACGACCTACTCGATCGGGGTGGACGTGAGTGCGACCCGCTCGCTCGAGCTGCCCGCCGCGAGCCTGCCGGAGCTGCGGTTCGCGGCCGTGCCCGCGGGCGTGCCCCTCATCCAGGGATCCACCGGCACCGGGACCCCGACGGGCTCGGGCTCGCCGTCCGGGACGGGTGCGGGGTAGTGGGTCCCGATGGACGTGTCGGAGTCCAGGCGTGCGTGTGTGACAGTGTCGGCAGCGTCGTGGAAGAGATGAGGGATCGCACGTGATCGCAGTTCTCGGTCTGGTCATCGGGGTGGTCGCCGGTCTGGTGTTCGAGCCGACCGTGCCCGTCAGCCTCCAGCCGTACCTGCCGATCGCCGTCGTCGCCGCGCTCGACGCCCTGTTCGGTGGGCTGCGGGCGCTGCTCGACGGGATCTTCGACGACCGCGTGTTCCTCGTCTCGTTCCTGTCCAACGTCGTCGTCGCCGCGCTCATCGTGTTCCTCGGTGACCAGCTCGGTGTCGGGTCGCAGCTGTCGACCGGCGTCGTCGTCGTCCTCGGGATCCGCATCTTCTCGAATGCCGCAGCCATCCGCCGGCACCTGTTCAAGGCATGAGCATGTCGATCGACCCGGTCGAGCCCCCCGTTCCTGCCGGCCCGCGCGACGAGGTGGCGCAGCCCGACGGCACGGCGCAGCCCGACGACACGGCAGTCCTCGACGACACGTCAGCTCCCGAGTCCGACGTGCTCCCTGGCCACGCGGATCCGTCCGACGTCGCGGAGCCGACCGGCGACGAGGCATCGCCCGGCGACGCGGTGATCGCCGACGAACCAGAGGACTCCGGGCACCCGGTGCGCGACGACGAACCGGCGGCGACCGGCGTGCCTTCCCCGATCGGTGCGGACGTCGGCCACGAGTCGACGGAGCCGGTGACCTCGGACGCGCCCGTGCCACACCCGGCACCGCCCGGCGCATGGCACACCCTGGTGCGAGCCCTCCGGCCCCGGGGCACGCGCGCCCAGGTCCTCACCGCGGTGCTGTGCGGGCTGCTCGGGTTCGCGGTCGTCGCCCAGGTCCGGCTGACCCACGACACGAGCCTGTCGACCCTGCGGCAGTCGGACCTGGTCGAGATCCTCGACCAGGCGACCCGCCAGGCCGACGAGCTCCAACGTGAGGCCGCAGCGCTCGAGCAGACCCGGCAGGAGCTGGAGTCGGGCTCCAACAGTCGGCAGGCCGCCCTCGACGCTGCGACCCGGAGTGCTGCGACCCAGGGGATCCTGACCGGTCGGCTGCCCGCGGAGGGTCCGGGGATCGTCGTGACCCTCACCGAGCCGGACGGCTCGATCCGCGCTCTGACGCTGCTCAACTTCCTCGAAGAGCTGCGCAACTCGGGTGCGGAGGCGGTGCAGCTCAACGACCAGCGTCTGACGGCGAGCAGCTACTTCGTCGCGTCGACCGATGGTGACGGCGTCGTCGTCGACGGGAACACGCTGCACGCGCCGTACCGATGGACCGTCATCGGGGACGCAGACGTCATGGCCACGGCGCTCGACATCCCGGGCGGAGCGCTCGCGAGCGTCCGGAACGACGGCGGTCGGGGGTCCGTGCTGCGCAAGGAGCTCGTCTCGGTGACGGCGACCCGGAGCGTCCAGACCCCGGTCAACGCGACACCGGTTCCGCCGAAGGGCTGACGACGCTCCCGGGTGCTGCACGGGGGCCGTTCGTCCGCATAGGCTGTCCAGGACCCCCGCGACAGTGCTGCGGGTCTGCAGGAGCAGGGCACGGGAGGCAGCATGAGCGACGATCGGCAGCTACCGACGGACCGGCGCGAGGACGACCTTCGCGACGACCTGCGGGTGCAGGGGCGCGGCGCGTCCGACACGACCGTCAGCTTTGGCAGCCTCGGCGCCGCCGACCTGGACCTCGTGGCGCCGGCCGGACTGACGTCCGACGAGCTGGCCGCCGTCCAGGCGCTCCCGCCGACGTCCGCCCTCCTGATCATGCAGCGCGGGCCGAGCGTGGGTGCGCGCTTCCTGCTCGACGCGGAGCGCACCGTCGCGGGCCGCAGCCCGGATGCCGACATCTTCCTCGACGACGTGACCGTCTCGCGCAAGCACGCGGAGTTCGTCCGTGAGCTCGACGGATTCGTGGTCCGCGACATCGGCTCGCTCAACGGCACCTACGTGAACCGCACACGGATCGAGTCCGCGGTCCTGCGCCCGGGCGACGAGGTGCAGATCGGCAAGTACCGTCTGACGTTCCACCCGAGCCCGGGCCGCGACGCCGGTCGTCACGAGCGCCCCGACAGCCCGAGCGACTTCCGCCCATGAGCTCGCGCGAGCGAGCCTCAGGGCTCGCGACCGCGGCGCGCGAGCCACTCGACGGCATGCGGCGGGACGGTGCGGACGACGGTCGCAGCACGTCGCCGCACGCGGTCGAGCCCTGGCCCCGGGGCATCTCGCGGCAGGCCACGATGCGGATCTCCGACGTGCTGGCCTCGCTGCAGATCGAGTTCCCGGCGGTGACGAACTCCAAGCTCCGGTTCCTCGAGGAGCAGGGGCTCGTGGAGCCCGTGCGGACCGCCTCGGGCTACCGGCAGTACAGTCCCGCCGATGTCGAGCGGCTGCGCTACGTGCTGCGCCAGCAGCGGGACCGCTACATGCCGCTCAAGGTGATCGGTGCGCAGCTCGCGGCGCTCGACGCGGGCGAGGACGACGAGCCCCCGGCCCGCGCGCAGCTGGCGACGAGCGACGGGGTCCGCGCCGCGCCCGCGCTCGTGGGCCGCTACACGGCGGCAGCACTGGCGCGGGAGGCGGGCGTCGACGAGGCGGTCGTCGAGGACCTCGTGAGGTCGGGCGTGCTGCGCGCAACCTCCGCGGGGCACTTCGACGCCTGGGCGCGCGACGTCGTCGTGCTGGCGGCGGCGCTGGGGGAGCACGGCATCGACGCGCGGCATCTGCGCATGTTCCGCGCAGCTGCGGACCGCCAGGCCGACCTGGTCGACCAGGTCGTGGCTCCGTGGCGAGGTCATCACGCGGCGTCGTCCCGCGCCCGTGCCGGCACGCTCGCGGCCGAGGTCGGTGAGCTGTGCACCCAGCTGCACACCGCGATGATGCGTGCCGCGGTCGCCGAGCTCGCACCCTGACCCACACATCCGGGTCCGTCACGAACCGGTCGAGCTTCGAAGAGCCGCGCGGCGCGAGTGGTCGTACCGTGAGCGTGTGGGGGATGGCGAGGAGCTGGTGACGGTCGAGGTGGTTGGCGTGCGCCAGCACCTGGTCGATGACGAGATCGTCGTGCTCCTGCTCGACCCCGCGGCCGAGCTGTTCATCCCGATCCTGATCGGTCCTGCCGAGGCGAGTGCGATCGCGACGGCGCAGGCCGGTGTCGTGCCGCGGCGTCCGATGACTCATGACCTGCTGTGCGACGTCATCGCGGCCGTCGGCGAGTCGCTGAGCCAGGTGGAGATCACGAGCCTCGAGCACGGGGTCTTCCACGCCGCGCTGGTGCTGGGGAGCGGTGCGCGCGTCGACTCCCGGGCGTCGGACGCCGTGGCGCTCGCCGTGCGGGTCGGGTGCCCGGTGCTGTGCTCGGCAGAGGTCGTTGCCATCGCCGGGGTCGAGGCGTCGCCGGGACCCGCGGAGCAGGAGCTCGAGCGGTTCCGGGAGTTCCTCGACCAGGTGACCCCCGAGGACTTCGAGTCCGGTCAGGAGCCCGGCACCGGCTCGGGATGACACGGTCTCAGGTTGAGGTCGAACGTGAGACACGCCGGGGCAACACTCCGTTGCGGCGCGCCGGGCAGCGTCGTTGACGACCCCATGGCGGACGCCTAGCGTGACACGTAGACATCCGAAGCCCGAGGTCATGATGGTGGGACACTTCATTCAGGCAGATCTTGCCTGCAAGGTAGTCGTACCGACCACGACGGGCGCCGAGCACGGCGGATGCGTGGGCAGTGAGTGGAGGACTCGTGACCGGCAGCGGTGACAGCGTGGAAGCCGGCAGCGGCATTCCGCAGCGCGCGCAAGGTCTGCTGTTCGGCGACGAGCTGCCCGACCTGGACATCACCACCGGCTACCGCGGCCCGACGGCCTGCGGTGCTGCGGGGATCACCTACCGCCAGCTCGACTACTGGGCTCGGACGGGCCTCGTCGAGCCGACCATCCGGCCCGCGACCGGTTCAGGCACGCAGCGCCTCTACTCGTTCCGCGACATCCTCGTCCTGAAGGTCGTCAAGCGACTCCTCGACACCGGCGTGTCCCTGCAGCAGATCCGCACCGCGGTGTCCCACCTGCGTGAGCGTGGTGTCGAGGACCTCGCCCAGATCACCTTGATGTCCGACGGTGCGAGCGTGTACGAGTGCACGTCGGCCGACGAGGTCATCGACCTGGTCCAGGGCGGGCAGGGCGTGTTCGGCATCGCCGTCGGACGCGTGTGGCGCGAGGTCGAGGGCACCCTGGCCCAGCTGCCGACCGAGCGTGTCGACGACGATGCCCACGGGCAGTCCAGCACGCACCTCGACGAGCTCGCGGCCAGGCGTCAGGCGCGTACCGCGGGCTGATCCCGCTGATGTCGGGGACGTTCTGACCCGCGCGGTCAAGGAGCTGCTCTATCGCTTCGTTGTGCCCGTCAGCGAGTGGCGCCTGTCAGCGAAGGGTGCCCGTCAGCGAAGGGTGCTTGTCAGCGCGTGGCCGGCGCCCTGAGCGCACGATCCAACAGCTCGTCGAACACCCTGGCGAGCTCGGCGGCCGCCTGTCCGGGCCACGCGTGGACGGGCTGGGCGGCACCCTGGGCCTGCTGCAGAGCCGCCCGCTCCGGGATCTGCGGCGCGAGCACCAACGGGCCGTAGAGGCTGCGCAGCTCCTCGAGCCGGAACGCCTGCTCGACCGAACGAGCGCGGACCCGGTTGACGACGACCCCGAGCGGCTGCAGCGCCGTGGCGGGGCCGCGGCGGAGCTCGTCGATGGTGCGCATCGCACGCCCGACCGCCATGACCGAGAAGAGCCCCGGCTCCGTGACGACCACGGCGCGGTCGCTCGCGGTGAGCCCCTTGCGCGTCAGTCCACCGAGCGACGGCGGGCAGTCGATGAGGACGAGGTCGTAGCCGTTGACCCACGACAGCGCGAACCGGAGGCGGTCGACGTCGCGGCCCGCGTCGTCGATCGCGTCGTGACGCATCCCGGCGGCGGAGCCGACGAGGACGTCCAGGCCGCCGTCGGCCCAGCCGCTCGCCGCGATCGCCCCGAGCACGGTCTCGGCCCGGGGGTCGTCGAGGACGGCGGCAACATCGAGGGGGGTGCCGGGCGCGACGGCGAGGGCGAGCGTCGAGTCGCCCTGCGGATCGAGGTCCACGACGAGGGTCCGCAACCCCCGTTCGAGGGCGGCCGAGGCCAGCCCGAGCGTCACCGAGGTCTTGCCCACGCCACCTTTGAGACTGCACACACCCAGCACCAGCACGGCGCCAACGGTAGCCGCCCGCGCGCGGACCCGGAAACGCACGAGCAAGCAGGCGGACCTGCGGACAGAGCGCGCGCCGCGACCGAGGTCGGGCACCACGGGGAGAAGCGGTTCATGGGAGGATCGCGGACAGCGTCGCGATCTGCGTGATCGGCATGCGGGCGCGCACCGACCCCGCCGGGCATCACCAGTACCGTGCTGCCGGACCACAGGATGGAGTCACACGTGTTTTCTAAGGTCCTCGTCGCGAACCGGGCCGAGATCGCTGTTCGCGCCTTCCGCGCGGCGTACGAGCTGGGTGCCCGGACGGTCGCCGTCTTCCCGTACGAGGACCGGAACTCGGAGCACCGCCTCAAGGCCGACGAGGCGTACCCGATCGGCGAGCAGGGGCACCCTGTGCGTGCCTACCTCGACATCGCCGAGATGATCCGGGTCGCTCAGGAGTCCGGTGCCGACGCGATCTACCCGGGCTACGGGTTCCTGTCGGAGAACCCTGCGCTCGCGCGGGCTGCCGTGGCTGCCGGTCTGACCTTCGTCGGCCCGCCCGCGGAGGTGCTCGAGCTTGCCGGCAACAAGGTGCGAGCGCTGCAGTCGGCACGCGAGGCAGGTCTGCCGGTGCTGGCGTCCTCCGCCCCGTCCGCCGACATCGACGAGCTCCTTGCCGCCGCCGACGTGGTCGGGTTCCCGATCTTCGTCAAGGCCGTGGCCGGTGGCGGTGGTCGTGGCATGCGCCGGGTCGACACGCGCGACGACCTTCCCGAGGCCCTCGCGGCCGCGATGCGCGAGGCCGACGGGGCGTTCGGCGACCCGACTGTGTTCGTCGAGCGTGCTGTCCTGCGTCCGCGGCACATCGAGGTGCAGATCCTCGCGGACGGTGCGGGCAACGTCGTCCACCTGTTCGAGCGGGACTGCTCGCTCCAGCGGCGGCACCAGAAGGTCATCGAGATCGCCCCGGCCCCCAACCTCGATCCCACGATCCGCGACGCGATGTGCCGCGCGGCCGTCGCATTCGCCCGGCACATCCGGTACCAGAACGCGGGCACCGTCGAGTTCCTGCTCGAGACCGTCGGCGAGCACACGGGCGAGTTCGTCTTCATCGAGATGAACCCGCGCATCCAGGTCGAGCACACCGTGACCGAGGAGGTCACGGACATCGACCTCGTCTCGGCGCAGATGCGGATCGCGTCGGGGGAGACCCTCGCGGACCTCGGGATCAGCCAGGAGAAGGTCAGGATCAACGGCTCTGCGCTGCAGACCCGCATCACGACGGAGGACCCCGCGAACGGGTTCCGACCGGACACGGGACGCATCATCGCGTACCGGTCGCCCGGTGGCGCCGGGGTCCGGCTCGACGGTGCGACGGCGACGGCAGGCTCGGAGATCTCCGGGCACTTCGACTCGATGCTCGTCAAGCTCACGTGCCGCGGCCAGGACTTCCCGACGGCGGTCCGCCGTGCGCGTCGCGCGCTCGCCGAGTTCCGCATCCGTGGCATCCGGACGAACATCCCGTTCCTGCAGGCCGTGCTCGCCGACCCGGAGTTCGCTGCGGGTCAGGTCTCGACGTCGTTCATCGACGAGCGCCCCGAGCTCCTCGCGGCGCGCGAGAGCGCCGACCGCGGCACCCGGCTGCTCGCCTACCTGGCCGACGTGACCGTCAACAAGCCGCACGGCGTCCGCCCCCGTGACGTCATCGACCCCCGGCTCAAGCTGCCGCCGCTCGACCTGGCTGCCCCGGCGCCCGACGGGAGCCGTCAGCGGCTGCTCGCCCTTGGCCCCGAGGGCTTCGCTCGGGCCCTGCGCGAGCAGTCCGCGGTGGCCGTGACGGACACGACGTTCCGCGACGCGCACCAGTCGCTGCTCGCGACCCGGGTGCGCACGCACGACCTGCTGGCCGTCAGTGCGTCGGAGGCGCGCGCTCTCCCTGGGCTGCTCTCGGTGGAGGCATGGGGTGGCGCGACCTACGACGTGGCGCTGCGGTTCCTCGGGGAGGACCCGTGGGACAGGCTGGCCGGGTTGCGCGCCGCGATGCCGAACATCGCGCTCCAGATGCTCCTGCGCGGCCGCAACACCGTCGGGTACACGCCGTACCCCACCGAGGTCACGACGGCGTTCGTGCGCGAGGCCACCGACACCGGCATCGACATCTTCCGGATCTTCGACGCCCTGAACGACGTCTCGCAGATGAGGCCCGCGATCGACGCGGTGCGCGAGGCGGGCACACCGATCGCCGAGGTCGCGCTCTGCTACACGGGCAACCTGCTCAACCCGGCGGAGGACCTCTACACGCTCGACTACTACCTGCGCCTCGCCGACCAGATCGTCGCGGCGGGCGCGCACGTCCTCGCGATCAAGGACATGGCGGGCCTGCTGCGGCCCGCGGCTGCTGCGCGGCTCGTGACTGCCCTGCGGTCGCGGTTCGACCTCCCGGTCCACCTGCACACGCACGACACGACCGGCGGGCAGATGGCGACGCTGCTCGCGGCGGCCGACGCCGGCGTGGACGCGGTCGACGTGGCGAGCGCGGCGATGGCCGGCACGACGAGCCAGCCGCCCATGTCCGCCCTCGTGGCGGGCCTCGAGCACACTCCGCGCGACACCGGGCTGAGCCTGCGAGCGGTCTGCGACCTCGAGCCGTACTGGGAGGCGGTGCGCCGGCTGTACCGGCCGTTCGAGTCCGGACTGCCCGGCCCGACGGGACGCGTCTACGACCACGAGATCCCCGGCGGCCAGCTGTCCAACCTCCGCCAGCAGGCGATCGCCCTCGGGCTCGGCAGCCAGTTCGAGCAGATCGAGGAGACCTACGCCGCCGCGGACCGGATCCTCGGTCGGCTCGTCAAGGTGACACCCTCGTCGAAGGTCGTGGGCGACCTCGCGCTGCAGCTCGTGGCGCGTGGGGCCGACCCCGCGGACTTCGCCGCGAACCCGCAGAGCTACGACATCCCCGACTCCGTCATCGGCTTCCTGTCGGGTGAGCTCGGAGATCCGCCGGGGGGCTGGCCGGAGCCGTTCCGCACCAAGGCGCTCGCCGGGCGGGTCGTCCGAACCGCGACCGAGGCGCTCGGCGAGCAGGACCGGGCCGACCTTGCCGGCGACTCGGCGACCCGCCGCGACCGGCTCAACCACCTGCTCTTCCCCGGGCCGACGAAGGAGCTCGAGACCTTCCGGAGCACCTATGGCGACGTCAGCGTGCTCGACACGACCCGCTACCTGTACGGGATGACCAAGGGCGACGAGGCCGAGATCCTCATCGGCAAGGGTGTGCGCCTCCTCGTCGGTCTCGAGGCCGTCGGTGAGCCCGACGAGCGGGGTATGCGGACCGTCATGTTCACCCTCAACGGGCAGATCCGCCCGCTGCAGGTCCGCGACCGCACGGTCGAGGTCGACCTCGCGACGGCGGAGAAGGCGGACCCGGGCGCACCCGGTCAGATCGCCGCGCCGTTCGCCGGCGCGGTGACCCCGGTCGTCCAGGAGGGGCAGCGCGTCGAGGCCGGTCAGACGGTCGCGACGGTCGAGGCCATGAAGATGGAGGCGGCGATCACGACGCCGGTCGCTGGCAAGGTGCAGCGGCTCGCGATCGGGGCGGTGCAGCAGCTCGAGGGTGGCGACCTGGTGATGGTCATCGCCTGACGCGGCTCGGCCTCGCGCCGTCGGGCGGCGCGAGGCATGCTGCTCGGATGACGACTGTGACGTGCTGGGGCCATGCCTGCGTCCGGCTCGAGCGGGCCGGGGCTCGCCTCGTGATCGACCCCGGCACGTACAGCGACCTCTCGGTGCTGGACACGGCCGACGCCGTGCTGGTGACGCACGAGCATCCCGACCATGTGGCTGTGGAGCAGCTGAGGGACGCACTTGCGACTCGTTCTCATCTTGAGGTCTGGGCTCCGACAGCGGTCGTGGAGCGGCTCGACGCCCTGGGCATCGCTCCCGGGCGGGTGCACGCGGTCCGGTCCGGCGACGCCTTCACGGCCGCAGGGTTCGCCGTCGTGGTGGTGGGGGAGTGGCACGAGGTGGTCCATGCGGACGTGCCCAGGGTCGCGAACGTGGCGTACCTCGTCGACGGCGCCGTGCTGCACCCGGGCGACTCGTTCACGCTCCCGCCGGCGACGACGGGCGTCGACGTCCTGCTCGCCCCGGTGGGTGGGCCGTGGCTCCGGCTCGCTGAGGTCATCGACTACGTCCGGGCCGTGCGCCCGCACATCGTGGTGCCGATCCACGACGCCTCGCTCAGCGCCATCGGCACGGCGACGTCCGACCGGCTGGTGGCCTCGCTCGGCGGGTCTGGCGAGTATCGGCGGCTCGGACCCGGTGACGAGCTGACGCTCGGCTGACTGGTCGGCGGCGCGAACGCGGTCGGACGGTCACGTTCGACGGGGGAGTGCACGCGTAGGAGCGCGCGGGCGGGGGCGCGGAGGTGTGGCGACGATGCCGCGGTGCCGCGAGAGCCGTCCGGATCTACGGTGGGACCACGACCACGATCGAAAGGTGCCCGCATGTCGATCCCTACGCCCCAGGACCCCGACGCCGCGCCGGACCGGTTCGACGAGATCGGGCTGCTCGAGTTCGACGAGACCGTGCCGCCTCGACCGGAGGAGGAGGTGGCTGACGCGGCCCGCTCTGTCCCCGACCGCGCGGGTCACGGTGGGTCACCCGATGACACGGAGCGCGGCGACGCGGCCGAGTCCGGCACGACGGGATCCGCCGCGCCCTGACGGCGGTCGCCCGCCCGCGCGTCGATCGACGGCCAGATGCCGGCCCCGGGCATGCTGTGACCCGTGATCGACATCGAGCTGATCGGCGAGGACGACTGGCAGGTCGTGCGCGACGTCCGGCTGCGCGCCCTGCGCGACAGCCCGCTCGCCTTCGGATCGACGCTGGCGCGTGAAGAGGGCTTTCGCGAGCAGCACTGGCGGATGCGGCTGCGTTCGAGCCCGTGGTGGGTCGCCCGGCGGGTGCGGCCATCCGACGGCAGCGTCGTCGGGCTCGTCTCGATGATCTCCGAACCAGGATCGACGTCCGACGATCGCCACGTCGTCGGCCTGTGGGTCGAGCCCGACGCACGCCGTGAGGGCGTGGGAACTGCCCTCCTGGCAGCCGTCGTGGCCGCTGCACGGGCGGAGGAGGCGTGCACGGTCTCCCTGTGGGTGGCGGACGACAACGACGCCGCGACGGGGCTCTACGGTCGTCTCGGTTTCGTGCCGACGGGAGAGCGGCAGCCGTTGCCCAGCTCGCCGGGGCGCTCCGAGTCTCGTCACGAGATGCAGCTCGGCTGACGGCCTCGGCCCGGCAGGCAGCCCACGCACCTGCGGGGCGATTGCGTCGAGGCAGGAGCCGGATACTGGGCCCTACAGCCGGGGGTTCGAGACGCAGTTCCGCAAGGCAGGTGTCCGGGCCAGGCACGTCCACCGCGAGTACGTCGACCTGCGCTGACCGTCGCGACGTCGGTCACGTGCCTGCGACCATGAGGGTCATCGTGAGGCGAAGCTGCGGGGACGGGCTCCGGGCGCGGCGTGAGCGCCGACGCAGGGTTTCTTGGGCAGGATTGTCATAATGTCCATTATCGGCGTTAAGGAAGAGGGCTCCGGCCTGGCCCGAGTGGGCCCGATTGCCGACTGGCGGGCTTCGTGTCAGGTGCTCTGGGTCAGGCGTCCCAGTCGACGAGCAGCCGGCGCAGCGTCGCGGCCAGCACGGTGCGTTCGTCGTCGTCCAGCACGCCGACGAGTGACGCCTCGAGCCCGAGATAGCCAGGCAGCAGCTCGGCGAACCGGCGTGCACCGTCGTCGCTCGCGACGATCAGGAACCCGCGGGCGTCGTCAGGGTTGACGCTGCGGGCGATCCAGTCGGCGTGCTCCAGACGCCTCAGGCGCTTCGTGGTGGCCGGTCCGGTGAACATCAGCTGGCGCGTGAGGTCGCCGGGACTGATCGGTCCGTCGCTGCGGCACAGCGCCGAGACGATGTCGAACTCGGCGCGGCTGAGGTCGAACGGCTCGAGGTACGCCTCGCAACGCGCCATGACGAGCTGTGCAGCCCGCAGCAGTCGTCCCACGACGCCCAAGGGTGCGAGGTCGAGCTCTGGTCGAAGCTCGGCCCAGCGGGCCTGCGTGTGGTCGATCCAGTCGCGCGGCCCGTCGCCGAGACCGCCGACGTCGCCGGTTCCCCGCGGTGTGACGCTCGTCATCAGCCCTGTCGCTCCGATCGCAATAGTTTACTGGTAAACTATCAGAGTTCCCCCAACCTGTCCCCCCGTGGAGGTAGCCCCGCTGTGCCCCTTGTCGCCCATGCTCCCCGCCCCCGTGACCTCGTCCGGTTCGGACCGCACAACGAGAGCCACTGGGTCGCGCTGCGGGCGGGCGTGTCGGTGGGTCTCCCCCTCGTCCTGCTCACGGCGACGGGCCACCGGGGCTGGCTCGCGTACGCCGCGTTCGGCGCGTTCACCTCGCTGTACGGCCGGGGCGAAGGCTACCGCCGGCGCCTGCACACCCAGCTCGCCGCCGCCGTGACGCTCGTCTTCGCGGTGGGGCTCGGGACCGCGGTCTCGGCCGTCGTTCCGGACGGACAGCTTGCCCGGTGGGCGATCGTCGCGGCCTCGGTGCTGACGGCGATCCTCGGCTCGCTCGTCGGAGACGCCACCGGTTGGCGCCCCGCCGGTCCGCTGTTCTCGGTGTTCGCCGTCGCGACGTGCGCCGGCGTGCCCGCGGTGCCGGCCGATGTCCTCGCCGCTGTGGCCGTCGCGAGCGCCTCGGCCGGCCTCGCGCTCCTCGTCGGGCTCGGGGGCGCTCTGAGCCCGGCGCGGCGTGCCCGCGAGCGGGCCTCGTCGCCGCCGTTCGGGGTGCGACGGCTCGTCGAGGAGAGCACGCTGCGCCGCCACGCGCTGCGGTACGGGATCGCCGCGCTGGCCGCGGGCGGTGTCGCGACCATCGCCGGGATCGGCCACCCGGGATGGGCCATGGTCGCCGCCGTCGTGCCGCTCGCCGTGTCGGACACGCCAGGCCAGCTCCTGCGCGCGAGCCACCGTCTCGCCGGCACCGCCGTCGGGCTGGTCGTCGCCGCCGGTCTCTTCGCACTTCATCCGGCCGGCTGGGTGCTCGTGCTCGTCGTCGTGGCGCTCCAGACCGTGGCCGAGCTGTTCGTCGTGCGCAACTACGGGTTCGCGATGATCTTCATCACCCCGCTCGCCCTGCTCATGAACCTGCTTGTCGGCAGCGTGCCCGCCGACGTGCTGCTCCGGGACCGCGCCCTCGAGACACTCATCGGCGCGGTCATCGGGACCGGCGTCGCGCTCGTCTCGACGCGACGAGCCATCGCCGGTGGCGTTGTGACGCAGCTCGCCTGACCCGGCCCTGGGTTCGCGGCCGCGTGCGGGGACGGGTGAGACTGTCCGCATGACGCCGACCCCGACCGCCTCGGACGTGCCCGCGCGGGGCACGGCCCTGGCAGACCCGATCCTGCGCAGGATCTGGGCGCTCCTCTCGCCCTACCGCGGGGAGCTCCTCCTCGTCGCGGTCTCGATCGTCGTCGCGTCGCTGCTCGGCATCGTCACGCCGTTCCTCACCCAGCGCGTCTTCGACGATGCGCTGTTCCCGGCGGACGGCTCGGGGGTGCACCTGCGTCTGCTGGTGATCCTGGTCGCGGCGATGGTCGTCATCCCGCTGCTCAGCGCCGCGATCGGCGTCGGGCAGACGTTCCTGACGACGAAGGTCGGCAACCTCGCGATGGCCGACCTGCGGGGACGGCTGTTCGAGCACCTCGAACGCATGGAGCTCGCGTTCTTCACGGCGACGAAGACCGGCTCGATCCAGTCGAGGCTGGCGAACGACGTCGGCGGCGTCCGCTCGGTCCTGACGACGACAGCGTCGTCGATCCTCTCGAACACCGTGACCGTGCTCGCCTCCACCATCGCGATGCTGCTGCTCAGCTGGCAGCTGACGCTCGTCGCCGTGGCCCTGATGCCGCTCTTCATCGTCCTGCAGCGGCGGGTCGGCGCACGACGGCAGGCGATCGCGCGGGCCACGCAGGAGTCCTTGTCGGACATGACGGCGATCACCGAGGAGGCCCTCAGCGTCTCCGGGGTCCTGCTGACCAAGGTGTTCAACCGTTCCGATGCCGAGATCGCCCGTTACCGGGCGGAGAACGACCGCCAGGTCGACCTGCAGGTGCGGCAGGCGATGGCCGGTCAGGGCTTCTTCGGCGTCGTCACCGCGTTCATGGCCGTCACGCCGGCGCTCGTCTACCTCGTCGCCGGGTCGATGATGACAGGCTCGTTCGGGGGCGGGGTGCTCACGGCGGGGACGCTCGTCGCGTTCTCGACCCTCCAGGCCCGCCTGCTGATGCCGGTGATCTCGCTCATGCGGATCGCCCTCGATGTGCAGACGTCGCTCGCGCTGTTCCGGCGCATCTTCGAGTATCTCGACCTCACGCCCGCGATCACCGACCGGTCGGAGGCTGTGGCGCTGACCCACGCCGGCGAGGCCGGGCGGGTCGAGCTCCGGGACGTCTGGTTCCGCTACCCCGCTCCCCCACGGCTCGTCCAGCCGCCCCCGCTGCCGGGCCGGTGGAGCGGCAGGCACGGCGCGCCGCTCGGTGTCGCGACGCCGACGCGCCGCATCGAGCCGATGCCCGAACCCGAGCGGCCCGCTCGGGCGCGCTCGTGGGCGGTCCGTGGCGTCTCGCTCACCGTCGAGCCCGGCCAGCTCGCCGCGTTCGTGGGCCCGTCCGGCGCCGGCAAGACCACGCTGAGCTACCTCGTGCCCCGCCTGTACGAGATCGATGAGGGCGCCGTGCTCGTCGACGGCCACGACGTGCGTGACCTCACGCTGTCGAGCCTCGCCAACGCGATCGGGATGGTGACGCAGGACCCCTACCTGTTCCATGCGTCGATCGCCGACAACCTGCGGTACGCACGCCCCGACGCGACCGACGACGAGCTCGTCGAGGCCTGCCGAGCGGCGAACATCCACGACCGGATCGAGGCGTTCGAGAACGGCTACCGCACGCTGGTCGGCGAACGTGGCTATCGGCTCTCCGGCGGTGAGAAGCAGCGCATCGCGATCGCTCGGGTCCTGCTCAAGAACCCCCGGATCCTCATCCTCGACGAGGCGACGTCGGCGCTGGACTCGTCGTCCGAACGGCTCGTCCAGTCGGCGCTCGCGCGCGCGGTCGACCAGCGCACGACCCTCGCGATCGCCCATCGGCTCTCGACGATCCGCCACGCCGACGTGATCTTCGTCGTCGACGAGGGGCAGGTCGTCGAGCGCGGCACGCACGACGAGCTGGTCCAGGTGGCCGACGGGCTCTATGCGCGCCTGTACGCCGAGCAGTTCGGTGGCGGACGCGTCGAGGCGCGATTCAGCGACGGGATCATGTTCACGGACGGCGTCGTGCTGTCCCAGCCGAGCACCGCTGCCGGGTAACCGGGCCACCCACAGCCTCTCGACGCCTGAGCTGCGCCAGCGCTCAGCGCGTGCGCGCCGTCGGCGACACGGCGGGTGAGCCAGGGTCAGGTCATGACCGACGATGCGACGCGCCACCCGGTGGCGAACCACGAGCTGTTTCCGGGCACTGACGGGCACTGGGCCGCCGATCCCGACGACGACCTGGCGGACGTCCCCTGGCTCGACGGCGACACCGGGACCGACGACGACTCCCTGCCCGTGACCGGCCGTACCCTCGACGACGCGCGGGACGCCCTCGACGTGCTGATGCGTGTCGTCGGTCCCGAACGCGACGGACCCCCCGCGTTGTGGTTCCTGGTGCTCGATGCCGCCGACCAGGTCCTGCCGCTCGTCCTTCCGATCGCCGAGGTGCCCACCGTGCCGGACGCTGTCGTCGCGGCCAATCTCGTGCACGTCCTGGCCTCCGTCCTCGAGCATGACGCGCCGGGCGGATCTGTCGTCGTGGGCTACGTGCGGCGCGGTGGTGGCGACCTCGGCGCATTCGAGGCCGGATGGTCGTCGGCGCTGCACGTCGGTGCGCATCGGGAGGCCGTCCGGATCCGGGCCGAGGCGGCCATCGGGCGGGACCGCGCACGGATCCTGAGCACCTCGTGGTGAGCGTGCTCGCCCCGCGCGCTCCCCCGCTGCGACCATGCGCGGCCTCAGCTCGTCCCTCGCCCGACGCGCGTTCACGAGACCTTCACGCCACACTGGAACATTGAGGGCGGCCTGGTCGTTGAGCCTCCTGGAAGTCACTGCTCGGGAACCGCACGGCAGGCGGTTCGATGCGGGCGGTTCACACCGAGACGTCAGATGGCGGCGAACGACGCCCCACGGCACGGCAACGCACGGAGGTCCTACATGTCGAACCGGTCACTGCGCGGAATGCGCATCGGTTCCCACAGCATGGAGACGGAAGAGGGCGTCGAGTTCGCCCCTCGTCTTCAGGCTCACTACGACTGCCCCAACGGACACACGATCATCCTGCCGTTCTCTGTCGAGGCGGACGTTCCGGTCACCTGGGAGTGCCGCTGCGGCGAGGAGGCGCTCCTGCGGGACGCGTCCAAGCCGGAGCCCAAGGCGGGCAAGGCCCCGCGCACGCACTGGGACATGCTCCTGGAGCGTCGGACCGTCAAGGAGCTCGAGGAGCTCCTCGACGAGCGGCTCGACCTTCTCCGCGCCGGCAAGCTGCGCCGGAGCGCCTGAGATCCACCGACCGGCTCGCAGCTCTTGCGCCGCGAGCACGGCCCAGCAGAACGGCCGCCAGCCCTCACGGGACGGCGGCCGTTCTGCTGCGTCTCTGGCGGGTGGGAGGAACAGAAGCCGTTCCGGGGCGGTCAGCTGCGGCGCAGGTCAGCTACGGCGCAGGTCAGCGGCGGCGCAGTCGGCGCACGGCAGCGCCCAGCTGACGTGCGCGCTGCTCGACACCCCACACCGTGACGTTGGCGAGGGCCTCGACGACGATCGCGCGGCTCATCTTCGACCGGCCGAGCTCGCGCTCGACGAACGTGATGGGCACCTCCACGATGCGGCCGCCGGCCCGCTGCACGCGCCAGGCCATGTCGACCTGGAAGCAGTACCCGGCGGAGGCGACCTCGTCGAGCGCCATCGTCGCGAGGGTCTCGGCGCGGAACGCTCGGAAGCCTGCCGTCGCGTCCCGCAGCGGCAGCCCCAACGCGAGCCGGGTGTAGGTGTTGCCGCCGCGGGAGAGGAGCTGACGGCTGACCGGCCAGTTGACGACGCTCCCGCCGGGCACCCAGCGCGATCCGATCACGAGGTCGGCACCGGCGACCGCGTCCAGCAGGCGCGGCAGGTCCTCGGCGCGGTGCGAGCCGTCGGCGTCCATCTCGACGATCACGTCGTAGCCACGCTCGAGCGCCCACCGGAAGCCGGTGATGTAGGCGGTGCCGAGGCCGAGCTTGCCGGTGCGGTGCAGCACATAGATGGTGGTGCGGCCTGACGCCTCTTCGTCCTGTGCGGCGATCTTCTCGGCGAGCTCGCCGGTGCCGTCGGGCGAGCCGTCGTCCACGACCAGGAGGTCGGCGTCGGGCACGCTCGCGCGGAGCCGTTCGAGCGCCGTCGGGAGGTTCTCCCGCTCGTCGTACGTCGGGATGACGACGAGCACCCGGGGCTGGGTGTCGGCGTTGTCGGCGGTCATGAGACTCCTTCGGTGCGGTTCTCGCGGCGGATGCGCAGCGCACCAGCCATCCCGGTCACGACGACGCACAGGGCGAGTGCGTCGGCAATCCACGCAGGCCAGTCTCCGAGCCGGGCGGCAGGCGTGAGGGAATGGCGCAGCGGCAGCGTAGCCACCAGCTGGCCGGAAGTGAAAAGCGCTGTCTGGTGCGAGACGGCGCCGTTGGGCTCGATGATCGCGCTGACGCCGACAGTGGAGATCTGGACGGTCGCTCGACCGAGCTCGATCGCGCGCAGCCGGCTCATCGCCAGCTGCTGCGTGGACTCCGCGGTGAACCCGAACGAGGCGTTGTTCGTCTGGACGACCAGCAGCTCGGCCCCGGCCAGGACCGCCGCGCGAGGCAGAGCGTCGTAGGCCACCTCGAAGCAGATGACGTCCCCGATCCCGACGGTGCGCCCGAGTCGAGCGGACTCGAGCGGCACGAGCCCGACCTTGGTCCCGGCGATCATGTCCTGGGTGACGAGGTCGACGGCCGAGGAGAACGGACGCACCAGGGAGCGGAGCGGGATGTACTCGGCAAACGGCGCCGGATGCTGCTTGGAGTACTGCGCCACGACACCTTGTCCGGGAAGCCACAAGACTGCGGTGTTGTAGCGACCGCCGCTCGGCGGGTACTGGACGGTGCCGACAAGCATCGGTGCCTGCACGGCCCGTGCCGCGGCGTCGATCTCGTCGGCTGCTGCTCCGTCCGCCTGCGGGTCGACGTCCGTGCCGTTCTCGGGCCACAGGACCAGGTCGAGCTGCCCCGGCTCGACCTGGTCGAGAAGGGCGAGCGTCCCGGCCACGTGGTTGCCGAGCACGACGCGGGCCTGCGCGAAGGCGTCCAGACCGGCGTTCGGCACGTTGCCCTGCACGGCGCCCACCGCGAGCGTGCCGGCCTCGGCGCGCGTGTCGAGCGGCACGAACAGGCCCGCGACGAGCACGGCGCCGGCCAGTGCGAGCCGGACGAAGACCCGGGGGACGACGAGGCGCCGCGCAGCCGTCCACGCCTGGGCGAGGAGGATGCCGGCAAGGGCCACCGCCGCCGAGACGAGGGGCGCGCCGCCCAGCCAGGCCAGCGCCGAGACGGGCGAGTCGGCCTGGGAGAACGCCAGCCGTCCCCAGGGGAAGCCCCCGAACGGCCACGCGGAGCGGAGCTCCTCCATGGCGACCCAGAGGACGACGAACACGATCACCTGGAGCCACCTGTTGCGCCAGACGGCGTTGCCGCGCCGGGCCCAGGTCCACGCGGCACCGAAGAGGGCGACATACCCGGCCTCGAAGGCGGCAAGGGCGAACCACGGGACCCGCCCGACGGCGTAGTCCGCCCAGGTGATGTGAGGCAGGAAGAAGGTGAGGCCCCAGACGAGCCCGATCAGGGCGTTCCAGCGCGCGCTGTCGCGACGCAGGGCGAGGACGAGCAGCCCGACCCCAGGAGCTGCGGCTCCCCACCAGCCGAGGTCGGGGAACGATGCCCACGTGAGCGCTCCCCCGGCGACCGCGAGGGCCAAGGACGACCAACGGGCGGGCTCGCGGGTGGGCTCGCGGAATGGCACCGCTGAAGACTACGTCAGCGTGCCGGACCACGATGTCAGGGGCGCTGCGCGCCCCGTCGACCGGCCCGCGTGTCCTTCGTGCCGGACGTCGCCGTGAGGCGTCCCGTCCGTTTTCTACTGAACACGCGGGCCTAGCCGGGGTCCTCCCCTGCAGGCCGCACCCCGAGGATGAACCTCAGGTGACCGGTCATCCGCGGGGGCGGAACACTCAGTGAACCTACCGGGTCGGCAGAGAGTGTCAAGCGGCCATCGACGCAGGTCACACGAGTACGTGCAGGTCACCACTCCGGTGGTTGCTCCCGGTTCGCACGAATCGCCGCGGCGTGTCGTGCGGCGTGTCGGCGCCGCGCCGAGTGACCCACCCGTTCGAGTGAACTTCGTGCGACGGGCGTCAGCCGAGCTCGTCGTGCAGGACGACACCGGCCCGCACCGTGCGCACGCAGACGGGGGTGGCGGCCTGCGGATCCAGGTCCGGAAGGAGGGGGGTCCCAGCCCGCGCATCGGTGCTCCACCCCGAGGTGGCGCGACCGGCGCCCTGCACGGCGAGGTTCTCGGCCCGCCACACGGCGAGGTGCGCCGGGGCGCCGACCCGGAGCTCGCCGGCGCCCGTGTGGTCGAGATGGGCGGCGCGCCAGCCCCCGCGGGTGTGCGCCCGGAAGGCTGCGCGCGCGGAGATCCGCTGGTCGCGCTGGTGGTGACCGACCGCGGCCCGGACCGCGGCCCAGGGGTCGATGCGGGTGACGGGCGAGTCCGAGCCGAACGCGACGGGGATGCCGGCTGCGGCGACGTCCGCGAACGGGTTGAGCGAGGCCGCGCGACCGGCGCCCAGGCGGGCCGCGTACATCCCGTCCGGGCCACCCCAGGCCGCGTCGAACGCCGGCTGCATGCTCAGGTGCACCCCCAGCAGGACGAGACCGGCCAAGGTCATGGCATCGATCATCTCGGCGTGCTCGAGCCGGTGACCCGCACCGCGGATCGCGTCGATGCCCTCGACGTCCACGGCGGCCCGGAGCCCGAGCATGAACTCGTCCATCGCGCGGTCGCCGATCACGTGGAACCCGGCCTGGACCCCGGCGCGCGTGACAGCCGCCACGTGGTTGCAGATCTGCTCGGCGCTCAGGAACAGCGTCCCGCGGTCTCCGCCGGGCACATCGACGTACGGTGCGCGGAGCGCGGCCGAGTGCGAGCCCAACGAGCCGTCGACGAGGAGGTCGCCCCCGATGCCGGCGAGGCCGGGGATCGCTGCCATGATCTCGTGCGCGTCGTCGCTCGTGACGCACGCCTCGCCGCGGTACCCGACGACGTGCGTCAGACCGCTCTCGGCATCGGCCGTCATCGCCAGCAGCGCAGCGAGACCGTCGCGGGTGTCGGTCGACGGCGTGCTGTGCTCGTGCAGCGAGACGACGCCCGCCGCGGCAGCCGACCGCAGCGCGAGGCGGTAGAGCTCGTCGCGACGACCCGTGGGGACGTCACGCGCAACCTCGCGCGCCCGCGCATGGGCCGCGCCGTCGACCCGTCCGTCGTCGTGCCAGCCGGCCAGGCCACGCAGTCCGGCGACCTCCGCGAACGATGACGACACGACGCCCGAGTGGGCGTCCGCGCGAGCCAGGTACACCGGCGCCCCGCCGCCGGCTCGGTCCAGGTCGTCGACCGAGGGCGCCCGGCCCTCCGCCCACCCGTGGTCGTCCCAGCCGAACCCGAGCAGCGGCTGCGCCAACGCGTCGGGCGATCCGTGACGGGCGTCCTCGGCCGCACGGTGGACGGATGCCAGGACGTCGGTGAGCGACCCGCCGGCCGCACCGGGCGAGAGGTCGAGTCCCTCGATCGCGAGACCGGTTGCGAGGACGTGCGCGTGCGCATCGACGAAGCCGGGGGCTACGAGAGCGCCGTCGAGGTCGACCACCTCGTCCGCCCGGGCCGCCAGGCCGTCAGCCGTGTCGTCGGCGCCGATCCAGGCGATCGTGGCACCGTCGACGAGGATCGCCTCCGCGAACGGGTCGGCAGCCGAGTGGATGACGCCGCGGCGGTACAGGGTTGAGGTCACATCGGACAACCCTAATGACGACGGAACGCGCCCACCCGTCGAGCCGCCGTACGGTCACAAGGACGAGTACGCGACGACCCCCCGGCGGAGCGCCGAGACGGCCTGGTGGGCCGTGTGCGCGAGGGTCGGGTCGGGTGCCGCCTGCGACAGCTGGTCGAGCAGGTCGATGACCTGCTTGCACCACCGCACGAAGTCCCCGGCCGCGAGGTCGCTGCCCCGCAGCACGGCGTCGAGGCTGCGGCCCGCGGCCCAGCGGTGCACGGACTGGACGAGCCCCAGGTCGAGCGGGACGGTCGCCTCGAGCCGGTGCGCGGCCTCGAAGTCCTCGAGCTCCGACCAGATGCGCACCGTCTGCTCGAGGGCCCGACCGAGCTTGCCCTGCGGTCCACCGGGCACCGCCGGTTCCGACTCCCGGTCGTCGCGCCGCGAGGAGTACACGAGGGTCGAGACGGCCGCGGCGAGGGCCGGCGCGTCCAGATCGTCCCAGGCGCCGCGCCGCAGGCACTCCGCGAGCAGAAGGTCGTTCTCGGCATACAGGCGGCGTAGCCACTGACCCTCTGCGGTCACGACCATCCGGTCGCGCGCCTCGCCCGGCCCCTCGGGGACGACGAGGTAGCCGAGCTGCTGCAGCACGTCGCAGATCCGGTCGAACACCTTCGCGATCGAGCCCGTCCGGCCCTCGATGCGGTGCACGAGCGCGTCGTGCTCGGTGCGCAACCGGGCCCACCGCTCGGCCCACCGGGCGTGCTCCTCGCGATCGGGGCAGCCGTGGCACGGGTGGGCACGCAGGCGGCGGCGCAGGTCGGTCAGCACCGCGTCATCGGCCGAGCTCGCGCGGCGGTTCGCACGCCGTCCGGAGCCTCGGACGGGTGCGGCACCGTGGTGGCCGCCGTCGGGCACGGAGGCACGCAGCGCCGCGGCGAGGTCGCGGCGCGCTGCTGCGACGCGGGAGTTGAAGCCCCGAGGGACCCGCAGGTAGCCGACGGTGCGAGCACCGGTCCCCACATCGGCGACCGCCAGGCGCCGGATCTGCCGGTCGGTCGTCAGGACCGTCGGCCGAGGCCCCTCGAAGCCGCCGGGCGTGCCGGGGTCGAGGACGACGGCGTGCGCGGGCCGGCGCCCGGCGGGCAGCTCGAGCACGTCACCGACCCGGAGACCCTCCAGCGACCGCGCGACCTCGGCGGCCCGCGCCGCCGATGCCTGCCGGGTCAGCTCGCGCTCACGGTCGGTGATCGCGCGGCGCAGGCCGGCGTACTCGGCGAAGTCGCCGAGGTGGCACTGCATCGCCTTGGCGTACCCGTCGAGCGCCTCGGCATGGCCCTGCGCCTGGCGCGCCAGCCCGACGACGCCGCGGTCGGCCTGGAACTGCGCGAACGACGTCTCGAGGACCTCGCGTGCCCGGTCCCGGCCGACCTGGGCGACGAGGTTCACGGCCATGTTGTAGGTCGGGCGGAAGCTCGACCGGAGCGGGTACAAGCGCTTGGAGGCGAGCCCGGCGAGCGCGACCGGGTCCAGCCCGGGGTGGGCGACCACGACCGCGTGGCCCTCGATGTCGATCCCGCGCCGTCCCGCGCGCCCGGTCAGCTGCGTGTACTCCCCCGGGGTGATGTCGACGTGCGCCGACCCGTCCCACTTGACGAGCTTTTCGAGGACCACGGACCGCGCGGGCATGTTGATCCCCAGCGCGAGCGTCTCGGTCGCGAAGACGGCCCGCACGAGCCCGCGGGCGAAGAGGTCCTCGACGGTCTCCTTGAAGAGCGGGAGCATCCCGGCGTGATGGGCCGCGACGCCGCGCGCGAGCGCCTCGACGAAGGCCCAGTACCCGAGGACGTCGAGGTCCTCGTGCGGGATCGTCGCGCACCGCTCCTCGACGGTGTGCCGGATCTCGGCCTCCTGGGCCGGTGTCGTGAGGCGCACCCCCGCCGCGAGGCACTGCGAGACGGCGGCCTCGCAGCCGACGCGCGAGAAGATGAAGAAGATCGCGGGCAGCAGCTCGGCGTCCTCGAGCAGGTCGACGACGGCGAACCGCGGGGTGGGTCGGCCGAGGCCGGGCCCAGGCCCGCGGCCGTGACCGCGCGCCCCGTGTTCCCCACCACCGCGCCGGCCACGGTGCAGCGGCCCCTCCTCGCGCTCGACCCGGTGCAGCAGGTGCGCGACCTCAGGGTTGATCGGCGGGTGCACGCCCGGGTCGGTCGGGTCGACCGGACCGGCGTACAGGTCGTGGAGCCCGCCGCGGACGAGCACGTGCTGGCTCAGGGGCACCGGGCGGTGCTCGCTGACGACGACGGCGGTGTCGCCGCGCACCATCGTCAGCCAGTCGCCGAACTCCTCGGCGTTGGACACCGTCGCGGACAACGACACGAGCTGGACGTCGTCGGCCAGGTGAAGGATGACCTCCTCCCAGACGGGGCCGCGGTACCGGTCAGCGAGGTAGTGCACCTCGTCCATGACGACGAACCCGAGACCGTCGAGCGTCGGCGAGCCCGCGTAGAGCATGTTGCGCAGCACCTCGGTCGTCATGACGACGACGGGGCCTCGCCGTTGACGGTCGTGTCCCCCGTGAGCAGCCCGACGTTCGGTGCACCGTGGCGACGGACGAGGTCGCCGTACTTCTGGTTCGAGAGCGCCTTGATCGGCGTGGTGTAGAACGCCTTGCGCCCCGTCGCGAGCGCCAGGTGGACGGCGAACTCGCCGACGACGGTCTTGCCGGCTCCGGTCGGCGCTGCGACCAGCACCCCGCTGCCGCGCTCGACCGCCTCGCACGCCTCGACTTGGAACTCGTCGAGCTCGAACTCCAGGCTCGCGCGGAACGTCGCCAGCTCGGTGCGGGCGGCCGACTCGCGTCGCCGAGAGCTGGCGTACCGCTCCGCAGGTGACCCTTGGGCGGGGTCCGGTGCTTGCCTGCTCGTCGTGGGTGCCACGTCCTTCACCCTAGGTGACCGGGCGCACGCAGGGCCGTCAGGCGAGCACGTGGACGGCGCCCGGGTGCACCTGGGCGAGCAGCGGGACCGGGCCGAGCCGCTCCCCGTCGGCGAACGCATCCGGAGGTGTGCCCCCGAGCGCTCCGACCGGCTCGATCAGGACCGTCCGGGACCGGAACACCTGGACGGCCGGGTGGTGGACGTGGCGTCCGGAGTAGATGCTCGGGAAGATCTGGACGACACCACGCTTCGTGAACGGTCCGGCCACGACGACGTCGAGCAGGCCGTCGTCCGGGAGCGCGTCCGGGGCGATCTTCATGCCGCCACCGAACCACGGCGTGTTCGCGACGGCGACGAGCGTCCCGGCGGACTCCCACACCAGGTCGTCGAGGGTCAGTCGGTAGCCGTACGGGCGGAACCGGCCGAGCTCGGTGCCGAGCGCCCGCACGTAGCGGGCACCGCCGCGCGGCCAGGTCAGGGCGTTCGCCCGGGCATTGATCGCCGCGTCGATCCCGCAGGAGAGAACGCCCAGGTACCACTCGTGCGCCGAGTGGAGCGGGGGGCGGACGCTCACGGCGTCGATGGCGCGCGGCCCGTGCGTCAGGCCGTGCTCGATCGCGGTCACCGCGGCGTCGATGTCGCCGAGCGGGAGCCCCAGGGCGCGAGGCAGGTCGTTGCCCGTCCCCGCCGCGACGATCCCGAGCGGCAGGCCCGTGTCCGCGACGACGTTCGCCCCGAGGTGGACCATGCCGTCGCCGCCGACGACCACCAGCGCGTCCAGGCCGTCGACCGCCGCGTGCCGGGCCCGCGCGGTGGCCGCCTCGAGGTCAGGCGCCGAGAGGTCCTCGACCGTGTGACCGCGGCGCCGGAGCGTCTCGATCGCGTGCGCGCCCGCTCGGCGGCCGTGACCGCGGTCCGCCGTCGGGTTGACGACGACCCCCAGAGTCGTCGTCATCCGCCGTCCGGTCGTGTGCCGTCGAGCCGGGGCAGTCCGTCGGCGACGCGCTTCTTGTCGGTCCGCCGGTCGTGGATGAAGCAGACACCCAGCGCCGCGAAGTACAGCACGACGATGGGCAGTGCCATGGCGATCATCGTGATTGCGTCGGGGGTCGGCGTCATCACCGCCGCGAACACGAACGAGAGCAGGACTGCCCAGCGCCATCCCTTGGCCCACGAGCTGGCTCGGACCAGGCCGGCGAAGTTCACCGCGACCATCACGACGGGCAGCACGAACGCCAGGCCGAACGCGATGACGAACCGCATCACGAAGCTCAGGTACACCTGGGCGTCGATCAGGTTGGCGGCGCCTTCGGGGGTGAAGTCCGTGAGCACCCGGACGGCCGTCGGCAACGTCCACCAGGCGAGCCACGAGCCGGCGAGGAAGAGCGGCACCGCGGCGCCGAGGAACCCGATCGCGTAGGTCCGCTCACGCCGCGTCAGGCCCGGGGTGATGAACGCCCACAGCTGGTAGAGCCACCACGGGCTCGTCACGATCATCCCGAGGAAGAGCGAGACCTTGATCTTCATGTCGAAGGCCGTCGCGAGACCCGAGAAGTTCACCGAGATGAAGCCGTCGCGATGGGCGGCAGTGTCAAGGAGAGGCTGCTGCAGCGCCTTGAAGACCGGGTCGTACAGGATCCACCCAAGGACCGCGCCGACGGCCAGGCCGCACGCAGCGAGGAACAGCCGCTTGCGCAGCTCGCGCAGGTGCTCCCGCAACGGCATCCGACCGTCGAGATCTCCTCGACGGCTCTGGGGTGGCACCGGAGATCAGGTGCGTGGCGGGGTGCTGCCGTCGAAGCCCTCGTACGGCGGCGGCAACGTAGCCGGCGGTGCCGTGTCGGGAGCCGCAGCAGGAGGAGTGACAACGGGCGGCGTGGCGACGGGCGGCGTTGCCGGGGTCGACGGCTTGTCGTCCTCGGTCAGGTCCTTGAGCTCGCTCTTGAAGATCTTCAGGGACTCACCGACGCTCTTGGCGAGGTCCGGAAGCCGCTTCGCCCCGAACAGGAGCAGGACGACGACGAGCAGGACGATGACATGCCACGGCTTCAGTGCGTTCATGACGGTCTCTCCATCGGGATCGATTGGTGCTGCGGAGATAGTAACCGGGTCCAGCGCACGGTCCCGAATGCTCCGGGGTCAGGCGGTCAGCGACTGTAGGCGCGCCACCGCGCGAAGGTGGCGACATGACGCTCCGCCCGGAGCGCAGCACGCTCGCGGCGGGCCGCACGGAGCTCGTCGACCCGCAGCCGCAGCGCAGCGCGGTCGTCGAACAGCTGGGCGTGGATCGGCGGGACGCCGTCCGGGGTCGCTGCCTGCTCCGTCGCGTCGGCGAGCCGACCGAACGCGTCCGCCGCACGGCCCAGCTCGCTCAGGAGCGCCCCTGCCTTGCGCCACAGGTCACGCCCGAGGAAGAACGCGCCGAGGAGCGTCCCCACCACGAGGACGGTCCACACCGCGAACCAGAGCATCAGGGCAGCCTAGCCGCGGTCCGGCTCGGCGAACGGGCCGTACGCGGCGAGGGCCGAGCGGGCGACCGAGGCGACGTCGTGCGCGACGGACGCGGGCCGGACCTCGAGGACCTCCCCGGCTGCCTGGAGCAGGAGGTGGCGGAGCCAGGCCTGGTCGACGACCCGGAGGTCGACCTCGAAGGTGCCGTCAGCCAGGTTCCGCACGTCCTCCACGGGGACGCTCTCGGCAACCCAGCGGCCGCGGCTCGTCAGGTGCAGCGTGACGAGGCCCCCGGTCGGGTCGGGGTGGAACTCGACGGAGCGCGCACCTGAGGTGTGACCGGCGTCGACCAGGTCGTCGAGCACCTCGGCACCGAGGACCCGGTCGAGCCGGAACAGCCGCTCGGCGCCGGCCCGGTAGCACCAGCCGAGCAGGTAGGAGCGCTCGTCGTCCGTGATGAGCCGGATCGGGTCGACGTCGCGCTCGCTCGTCACGTCCGCGGCGTTGACATACCGCAGGCGCAGCCGGTGGCCGGCCTGCAGGGCCGTCCCGATCGCTGCCACGACGGCCGGCGAACCGTCCACCGCGAGCCGGACGTCGACCGCCGCCGCGGCCTCACCGGTCGCGGCCGTGAGCTTCTCGAGGGCCGAACCGAGGACCCGGGCGCGTTCGGGGTCGAGGCTCGGACCGAGCGCGGCGGCCATGGCCCGCAGCGCTGCGACGAGGACCACGGCCTCTCGCGTGCCCAGGCGCAGCGGTCGGGTCATGCCGCGGGACTCGGTCAGCCGGACGACGCCCTGCTCGTACGACGCGGCGTCGAAGTCGATGAGGTCGTGGGGGAAGTAGCCGGGGGTCCCCGTCATCCACAGGGTGTCGACGTCGCTCAGCACCTGTCCGGGCGTGACGGCGAAGTGCTCGGCGATCTGCTCGACCGGGACGCCGGCGTGCCGGTCGAGGTAGGTGATCATCCCCAGCATGCGCAGCAGCCGGTCGCTCGCCCGCTCAGCCATGCGTCCCCCCGTGTTCGTCGAGGGTCGCGGCGACGCGCAGCAGCCGGAGCACCGTCTCACGCACGGCGCGCGGTGCCAGCACGACGACGGCGTCGCCGTAGCCGACGACCTCCTCGGCGAGCTCCCACGCGGACGTGAACGGCACGTGCACGACGTCGCGGTCGGCGAACACCCGGGCGAGCCCCGGTTCAGTGAGGTCGAGCTCGTCGGCGGCGTCCACCGCCCGGGCTCGCAGGGCCTCGGCCCGCTCCGGTCGCACGGCGAGCGTGGCGACGCGCGACTCCCCCGCGCTCCACGACGCCAGGACGTCGGCCAGCGCTGCGGCGTCCGGCTCGCCGAAGGCGTCGGCGGGGCCGACCGTGCGGACCCTGCCCTCGATACGGCTGAGCCGGAACGACCGCGGCGCCTGCCGGTCGCGGTCGCGTCCGACGACGAACCACCCGCCGCGTCGGGCGAGCAGCTTCCAGGGTTCGACGACGCGCGTCAGGACCTCTCCGCTGCTCGCCGCGCGGTACCGGAACGTCACTGCCTGACGGGCCTGCACCGCGTCGAGCAGCGGCGCGAACGCGTCCCCGCCGGCGCTCACGCGCGGAGCGAGGCCGGCGACGAGGTCGGTCGCCTCGGGTGCCGCCCCCACGGCGCGTAGCTTGGTGATGGCGCGCGACGTGTCCGCGCGGGCCGACGAGTCCTGCCAGAACTGCGCCGCGAGGGACAGGACCCCGAGCTCGGCCGCCGTGAGGTCGATGGGCGGCAGCGCGTACGCCTCCTGGTCGATCCGGTAGCCGATGTCGTCGCCGTGGCCCGAGCCGGTGACCGTGAGGATCGGGATGCCGAGCTCACGCAAGGTGTCCTTGTCGCGCTCGAACATCCGCTCGAAGGCGTCGTCGGAGGCAGCGTCGGCGTAACCGGCGACGCTGCGACGGATCTGCTCCTTCGTCATGCGCGCCGACGTGTTGACGAGCGCGATGACCAGGTTGAGCAGCCGTTCTGCGGGATGGATCTGGTCGGGCATCGGGTCAACGGTAGTGGCCGGTAGCGTGGGCGCGTGATCACGTGGCGTGCAGGTGTCGTGGTGTCGCACGGTCCACGGTGGCGCGGGGCGGCGGAGCTGGGGGTCGAGCTCGACACGGCGCTCGACATCGACGGTGCCGCCGGGCTCGCGTCGGGTGCCCTCGTGCGGGCGCTCGCGTACCCGTCGCTCGTGGGTGTGCCCGACGTCGGGACGCGGGTCCTGCTCAACGTCACGGCCCTGGCGCGGGGCCTGGGCACGGGCGGTTACGCGCTCGTCGTGGCCCCGACCGACCCCCTTCCGGCCGATCCCCCGCCGTCCCCGGGCCACCTCGTCAAGGCGCGCTACACCCCGCTGCAGGCGATGGTGCTCGGGGTCGACGACCAGGAGTCCCCGCACCACGAGACGCTCCGCGACGCCGACGACCTCGGAGGGCTGCCCGTCGTCGTGGCCGACCTCCACTCGGCCCTGCCGGCGATCATCGCGGGCGCCCGGCTCGGCGCCGCCCTCCACGGCCGGCCCGTCCCTCGGATCGCCTACGTGATGACCGACGGCGGAGCGCTTCCTGCCGGGTTCTCCCGGACGGTCTCCGGGCTCGCGGACGCGGGCTGGATCGACGCCTGCATCACGACCGGCCAGGCGTTCGGCGGCGACCTCGAGGCCGTGACCGTGCACACCGGGCTGCTCGCCGCGAGGCTCGTCGTGGGCACGGACCTCGTCGTCGTCGCGCAGGGGCCAGGGAACCTCGGCACCGGCACACGGTGGGGGTTCTCGGGGGTCGCCGCCGGCGAGGCGATCAATGCGGCAGCGGTCCTGGGCGGTCGCCCGGTGGCGTCGCTGAGGGTGTCCGGTGCCGACGCGCGCGAGCGTCACCTCGGGGTCTCGCACCACTCGCTGACCGCGTACGGACGGGTCGCGCTCGCCCCCGCCGACGTCGTCGTGCCGGTCTTCGCAGCGGGGTCGGTCGTCGGCCGGCCCGATCGCGACGGCCCCCCGACCGGGGTCGACGGGTCGCTGGAGGCGCTGGGCCGACGCGTCCGTCAGCAGGTGCTCACGCTCGTCGCACCGCACGGGCGTCACCGGCTCGTCGAGGTCGACGCCGGCGACGAGCTCCTCGCAGCGCTCGCCGGCGCACCGGTGAGGCTGTCGACGATGGGACGCGGGCTCGAGACCGACCCCGCCGCCTTCCTCGCGGCCGCCGTGGCCGGCGTGCACGCCGAGGCGCTCACGTCGCTCTGAGCACTGCCTGGCGCTCTGAGCACTGCCTGGCGGAGTCTCAGTCGTCCCGAGCCGTCCGCGAGTGCAGCTCGACGAGCGTCGCCAGCCGGCGGGCCTCGGCATCGGCGCGGGCACCGTCGGCGCGCTGGATCCCCATCACGGCGAGCGTGTCCCCGTCGGCGAGGTCCAGCTGGACCCACGGACGGCCGCCACCGAACCGCACCGAGACGATCTCGGCCCACGCGAGCCGGCGCGAGACCACGAGGTTGCGGATGGTGAGCCCGGTCTCGTCGGGGCGCGCTGAGACCGACGCCTGCCGCCAGCAGAACCAGGTGATCGCCAGCCCGAGCAGGGCGATGCCGGCCTGGTCTCCGGGACCGTACTCGGGTGCGATGCTGGGCAGCGCCGCGACCAGGGCCGCGGTCAGCAGCGCGACGAGCACGGCGAGGCCGAGCGTCACGACGCGCGCAGCCTGCGGCCGGAACGGTGCGTGCAGCCCCGCGCGCGCGTCGTCCGGCGTCCTGCCGGTGCCGGACTCGTCACTCACCGCGGAGCCCTCGGGTCAGAGCCGGCAGGCGTGGATCGACGTCACGAGGATCGCGCGGGCCCCGACGTCGTACAGCGAGTCCATGACGCGGTTCGTGTCGACCCGCCGCACCATCGCCCGCACGGCCGCCCAGTCACGGTTGTGCAGCGGGGACACCGTCGGCGACTCGAGGCCGGGGGTGATGGCGACCGCCTGATCGACCAGCGCGAGCGGCACGTCGTAGTCCATGAGCACGTACTCGCGGGCCGTCAGGACACCCTGGATCCGCCGTGTCAGCACGTCGAGGCCGGCCGGCTCGGCACCCGTCCGTCGCACGAGGACCGCCTCGGAGCGCAGCAGCGGCTCACCGAAGATCTCCAGGCCCGCGGCGCGCAGGGTCGTGCCCGTCTCGACGACGTCGGCGATGACGTCGGCGACGCCCAGCCGGATCGCCGTCTCGACCGCGCCGTCGAGCCGCACGACCTCGGACGCACGCACGCCCCGCTCACCGAGGTAGGCCTGCACGAGCACCGGGTACGACGTCGCGACCCGGCGACCGGCGACCTGGGAGACGTCGGTCATCGAGCCGGCGGGTGCGGCGAACCGGAACGTCGACCGCGCGAACCCCAGCTCGAGGTGCTCGGTCGCCGACGACGCGGAGTCGAGCAGCAGGTCGCGGCCCGTGATGCCGACGTCGACGGTGCCCGCGCCGACGTAGACCGCGATGTCGCGCGGACGCAGGAAGAAGAACTCCACGTCGTTGTCCGGGTCGGGCAGGACCAGCTCGCGCGAGTCCCGGCGCTGGCGGTAGCCCGCCTCGCGCAGCATGTCGGCGGCGGGCTCGGACAGGGAGCCCTTGTTGGGGACGGCGATCCTCAGCACGTGATCCTCACGGGTGGGTCGAAGCGGCGGTGGGGTCGAAGCGGCAGGGGTGGTGAACGAGGCCCTGGGCCGCTCAGAGATGGGTGTAGACGTCCTCGAGGCTCAGTCCGCTCGCGACCATGAGCACCTGCAGGTGGTAGAGCAGCTGCGAGATCTCCTCGGCCGTGCGGACGCCGCCCTCGTACTCAGCAGCCATCCAGACCTCGGCCGCCTCCTCGACGATCTTCTTGCCGATCGCATGGACGCCCGCATCCAGCTCGGCGACCGTGCCGGAGCCGGCGGGACGGGTGATGGCCTTCTCGGCGAGCTCCGCGAACAGCGAGTCGAACGTCTTCACGCCCCGAGCCTAGACGCCCGCAGGGCCACGACCGTCGCGACGGCCGCCTGGGCCGCCTCCGCGCCCTTGTCCTCGTGGGAGTCGGGCAGCCCCGCGCGGTCGAGGGCCTGGGCCTCGTCGTCGCAGGTCAGCACGCCGAAGCCCACCGGGATGCCGGTCTGGACGGCGACCTGCGTGAGCCCGAGCGTCGCAGCCTCGCAGACGTACTCGAAGTGCGGGGTCCCGCCGCGGATGACGACACCGAGCGCGACGACGGCGTCGGCGCCGTGATCGGCGGCGTGCTTGGCGGCCACGGGCAGCTCGAACGTGCCCGGCAGCCGGACGATCGTGACGTCGTCGACGTGCGCCTCGGCGAGCGCACGGACTGCGCCGGCCAGGAGACCGTCCATGACGACGGTGTGCCAGCTCGCGGCGACGACGGTCACCCGCAGCCCGGTGCCGTCGACCGTCAAGGTGGGTGCGCCTGCGCCGCTCATGCGGTGGTCTCCTGGTTCGTGGGGTCGACGGCCAGCACCTGGCCGTCGAGGATGTGGTCGGCGGTGTCGACGTCCGGGGCGGCGGGCGCCGCCTGGACGGGGTCGAGGTGGATCGGGGTGCCCTGGTGGATCCCGGGCTCGAGGTGCAGCACGTGGCCCATGGAGACCGCCTTGGTGTGCAGGTAGGCGGCGTTGTGCGGGGTCCGGCCGACCTCGAGCCCGCGGATCTCGGCGACGTCGATGCCGTGGGCACGCAGGCCGGCGACCTTGGCGGGGTTGTTGGTCAGGAGCGTGATCCGGTGCGCGCCCAGCCCTGCGAGGATCGCGGCCGCAGCGCCGTACTCGCGGCGGTCGGCCTCCCACCCCAGGTCGAGGTTCGCCTCGACCGTGTCGCGCCCCTGGTCCTGCAGCGCGTAGGCCGCCACCTTGGCGAGCAGCCCGATGCCCCGACCCTCGTGGCCGCGCAGGTAGACGACCGCGCCGCCCTGCTCGGCGGCCATCGCGAGCGAGGCGTCGAGCTGCGGTCCGCAGTCGCAGCGCGCCGAGCCGAACGCGTCGCCCGTGAGGCACTCGGAGTGCACGCGCACGACGGGCTGGTCCGCGAGGCCGCGGGTGGCGACGAGCGCCACGTGCTCCGCGCCGGTACGCAGGTCGCGGTACCCGTGGATCCGGAAGTCCCCGTGCTTGGTCGGGAGGTAGGCCGTGTGGGTCTCGTGGACACGCGGCTGGGTGCCGAGCTCGTCAGCGACGGCGTCCTTGGCCTCGACGGTGTCTCCGTGCGACGTCCGCCAGGCGATGAGGTCGGCGATCGTGACCAGGACCAGCCCGTTGTCGACCGCGATGCGTGCGGCGGCCTCGAGCCGCACCATCGTGCCGTCGTCGTTCACCAGCTCGGCGATCGCCCCGACGGGTGCGAGGCCCGCGAGGCGGCACAGGTCGACGGCCGCCTCGGTGTGGCCCGCGCGGTGCAGCACCCCGCCGGGCACGGCCCGCAGCGGCAGGACGTGGCCGGGGCGGATGAGGCTCTCCGGGCCGGACGACGGGTCGGCGAGTGTCAGGAGCGTGTGCGAGCGGTCGCTCGCCGAGATGCCGGTCGTGACGCCCCGGGCCGCGTCGACGGAGACCGTGTACGCGGTCCGCCGCGGGTCCTGGCTCTGCGGGACCATGAGCGGCAGCCCGAGCGCATCGGCCCGCGAGGCGGGCATGGGCGCGCACAGGTAGCCCGACGAGTGCCGGATGGTCCAGGCCACCCACTCCGGGGTCGCCAGCTCGGCCGCGAGGATCACGTCGACCTCGTTCTCGCGGTCGGGCGAGTCGGCGACGATGACGGGACGCCCTGCGCGCAGCGCGTCGAGGGCCTCCTCGATGGTCCCGAACGTCGCATCGACGAACCGGTCGGTGTCGAGCGTCATCGTGTCACCCCATCTGTCGCGAGCAGTCGTTCGACGTACTTCGCGAGGACGTCGACCTCGATGTTGACCTGGGCGCCGGCTGCCAGCCGGCCGAGCGTCGTGGCCTCGAGCGTCGTCGGGATCAGGGAGATGCCGAAGCCGTCGTCGCGCACGTGCGTGACGGTGAGCGAGACGCCCGAGACGGTGACCGAACCCTTCTCGGCGACGTACCGGGCCAGCTCGGGTGCGAGGTCGATCTCGACGTCGTCCCAGCGAGGACCTGGTGTCCGGCGCACGATCGTGCCGACGCCGTCGACGTGACCCTGGACGATGTGGCCGCCCAGCCGGTCGTTGGCTCGCACCGCCCGCTCGAGGTTGACCGGGCTGCCCACCTTCAGGTAGCCCAGCGCGGTGCGCCGCAGCGACTCGGGCATGACATCGACCGTGAACGTGCCGTCGCCCGGGAGGTCGGTGACCGTCAGGCACACGCCGCTGACGGCGATCGAGTCGCCCAGCCGTGCGTCCGACGCGACGAGCGGGCCACGCACCGTCAACCGTGCGTCGCTGCCGTCGGCGGGCGCGGCGGGTGTGCCGCCCCCGCGCGAGAGCGCCTCGACGGTGCCGATCTCCTCGACGATCCCCGTGAACATCAGATCTCCTTGGTGCTGGCGGTACCCGGCACGGCAGTGCCCGGTTGGGACGTGCGTGGTGCTGCCGTGGTCGGTGTGGCGACGATGAGGACGTCGGGGCCGAGGTGCACGACCTCACGCAGGTCGAGGCGGACGGCGTCGGCGATCGTCCCGATCCCCAGGTCGGCGACCGCGGACAGCCCCGAGCCGAGCAGGACGGGTGCGACGTACGCATGCACCTCGTCGACGAGCCCCGCGCCGAGGAACGCCGCCGCGAGCCGCGGACCGCCGTCGACAAGAACGTGGCGCACCTCGCGGGCTGCGAGCACCGCGAGGACCTCGGCCGGATCGTGCGTCCGGACGTGGAGCAGCTCGCCGCCCGGGCCGCGCAGGCGGGCGCCCACGGGCACGTCGCGCAGACCGACGACGACGCGCAGCGGCTGGTGCTCGGTCAGCTCCCCGCTCGCGGTCCGGGCGGTGAGCGACGGGTCGTCGGCGAGCGCCGTGCCGGTACCGACCGCGATCGCGTCGACCTCCGCGCGCAGCCGGTGCGCGTGCGCCCGGGCCACGTCCGACGTGATCCAGCGACTCGTGCCGTCGGCAGCAGCGACCCGGCCGTCGAGCGACGCGGCGAGCTTCAGGGTGACGAACGGGCGACCGCGCTCGACGGCCGGCAACCACGCCCCGAGGACCTCGATCCCCTGCTCCTCGAGGATCCCCTCGACGACGTCCACGCCGGCGCCGCGCAACCGGTCGGCGCCGCCCGCCGCGGCCAGGTTGGGATCCGCGACGGAGATGACGACCCGGCCGATGCCTGCCTCGAGGAGCGCGATGCTGCACGGGCCGGTCCGACCGGTGTGGTCGCACGGTTCGAGGGTCACGACGGCAGTCGCGCCGCGCACGTCGGCCCCACGCCTCTGCGCGTCGGCCAGGGCGGCGACCTCCGCGTGCGCGGTCCCTGCGCCGCGGTGCCATCCCTCCCCCAGGACGGCCCGCTGTGCCGCGCTCGGACCGTCGCGCCCGTCAGACCCGCCGGGCGCGAGGATGACGCACCCGACGCGAGGATTCGGGCCGTGAGCGGGGCCGCGTCGCGCGAGGTCGACCGCCCGGCGCATGGCCTCGAGCTCCGTGAGGGAGGCAGCACGCGGCGACGCCATCGGCGTTGCGTCAGTCAGGAGCTCGTTGCTCACCGCTACCTCCCGTGCCTCGAGGGCCCCGGGGTGCGGTCGGAGGCGACCCGAGGGTCACCCGCGCCGACGGCGAGCACGACCTTGCGGGCCGAGCGCGCCGCCACGTCTCCTCCCATCCGGACTTTCACCGTCGGTCCCGGAGTTTCACCAGGTCAACCGCTTGTCCCCTCGCGGGAACGCACGGGTCGCGGACTGTCACCGCCGGCTCGGAATTGCACCGACCCCGGAGCACGTGTGCGTTGTGCTGTATGCGTACTGCGCAACGATCTTGCCACAGTCAGCATTCCCTCCGCGCCCGAGGGCGTCGCGGCCCCTACTGGTGCGGGACGGCCCCGGCGGTCGCGGCCTCGGCGAGCGTGCGCAGCGCGATGATCTCGGCGGCGACGTCGGGCGCGCCGTAGACCGCGGATCCGGCCACGAACACGTTGGCACCCGCCTCGGCGATGCGCCCGATCGTGTCCCGCGACACTCCCCCGTCGACCTGGATCCACGTCGCGGCACCGGCCGCGGTGATCGCCGCGCGCGCACGACGGATCTTCGCGAGCGTCCCCTCGATGAAGGACTGGCCCCCGAACCCCGGCTCGACGGTCATCACCAGGATCATGTCGAACTCGTCCACCAGGTCGAGGAACGGCTCCACGGGGCTCGCCGGTCGCACCGCCACACCCGCGCGGACACCGAGCCTGCGCAGCTCGCGGGCGAGCCGGACGGGCGCCTGGGTCGCCTCGGCGTGGAACGTCACCGACGCGGCCCCGGCCTCGGCGAACGCGGGGGCCCACCGGTCGGCGTCGTCGATCATGAGGTGCACGTCGATCGGTACGGGCGACACCTCGACGAGCCGGCGCACGACGGGGAGCCCGAGGGTCAGGTTCGGCACGAAGTGGTTGTCCATGACGTCGACGTGCGCGTAGTCCGCACCGCCGATGACGGCGAGGTCGCGCTCGAGGTTCGCGAAGTCTGCCGACAGGATGCTGGGGCTGATCAGAGCGGGCATCGTGCCAGCGTATCCGCGCTACGCGTTCCGGCGCAGGAGCGTCAGGTGCATCGCGTCGGTCCCGTGCACGTGCGGCCAGAGCTGCACGTCCGGCCTGTCGGCCAGCTCGAGCCCGGGTGCCAGGGAGCGCAACGTCTCGCGCGCGTCGATGAGCTCGATCACGTCGCCGCGCCGCGCCGCCGCGCGCAGCACGTCCTTGACCACGAGCTGGGTCTCCGCGAGGTGCGGGGAGCACGTGACGTACGCGACCACGCCTCCGGGTCGGACGGCCTGCAGCCCGGAGGCCAGCAGCGCCCGCTGCAGGTCGCCGAGCACCGCGAGGTCCGCCGGGGTGCGGCGCCACCGGGACTCCGGGCGGCGGCGCAGCGCGCCGAGACCCGTGCACGGTGCGTCCACGAGCACCCGGTCGTACGCCCCCGGCTCGTCCTCGCCGAGCGTGCGGCCGTCGCCGGTCCGCACGGCCTCGACGGCATCGGCAGGCAGAGCCGCCAGGGCGTGCTCGACGAGTCGCGCCCGGTGCGGCAGCACCTCGTTGGCGACCAGCCGTGCGCCGCGCTGGGCAGCCAGGGCGCCAAGGAGCGCCGCCTTGCCGCCAGGTCCCGCGCACAGGTCGAGCCACCGCTCGTCGGGCCCGTCCAGCGGTGCGTCCGCGAGGGCCAGCGTGACGAGCTGGCTCCCCTCGTCCTGGACGCCCGCGCGTCCGTCCCGCACCGCGTCGAGAGCTGCCGGGTCGCCGCCGTCGAGCACGAGGGCGGTCGAGGCCCAGCGGCCAGGACGGCTCGCGGCCGCCGCCGGGGTCGCTGCCAGCTCCGCGGTCGTGACGAGGCCGGGCCGGGCGACGAGCGTGACGTGCGGCGGTGCGTTGTCGGCCTCGAGCAGCGCCGGGAGCTCGTCGGCGGTGCGGCCCGCACCGACCAGCGCCTCGCGCATCGCGCGCACGATCCATGCCGGGTGGCTCTGGGTGACCGCGAGCCGAGCCAGCGGGTCGGCACCGTCCGGGTCTGCCGCGTCGCCGATCCGCTCGAGCCACGTCTCCAGGGGCGCCTTGCTGACCGCCCGCAGGACCGCGTTGACGAACTGGGACGCACCCGTGCCGACACGTTCACGCGTCAGCCCGACCGTCTCCGAGACGGCCGCGTGCGCCGGGACCCGCATGCCGAGGAGCTGGTGCACGCCGAGGCGCAGCAGGTCCAGCACCGGTCCGTCGATGGAGTCGGCCGAGCGCGCCGCGCACAGCTCGATGATCGCGTCGTAGCGGCCGTGCAGGCGCAGCGTCCCGTAGGCGAGCTCGGTCGTGAAGCCCGCGTCGCGTCCCTGCAGCCCCCGGTCGCGCAGCATCGGCGGCAGCACGAGGTTCGCGTACGAGTCGGATGCCGCGACGGCCCTCAGCACGTCGAAGGCGACCCCGCGTGGCACGTCAGCACCCTTGCGCCGGGCGGAGGGCGCCGCCGCGGTCCGCTGCTGCTGACCCGCCGCGCGAGCCGGACCGCGCTCACGGCCGCCGCGGTCCCGCCGACCGTCGCCCCGGGAGCTCTCCGAGCCCACACCCGGTGCCCGACGTCGACCCTGGTCGCCGCTCACGCCGCACCGGCCCCGTGCGCGCCGAGAACCGTGGCCGCGTCCAGTCGAGCACCGCGCGCCCAGTCCCCCGCCGGCATCGTCCGCTTCCCGGCCGGCGTCACCTCGCCGAGCCGCACGGCGTGCGAGCCGGTCCCGACGTGGACGGCCTGCTTGCTGATGCGCAGCTCGCCGGGTGCAAGGTCCGTCACCTCGGGATCGGGGACCACGGGCCCCAGGCCGAGCCGCTCACCGTCGGGCAGTCGCGTCCACGCGCCCGGGGCGGGGGTGCAGCCGCGGACCAGCCGGTCGACGATGTGCGCGGGGCGGCGCCACTCGACGAGCGCGTCGTCGACCTCGAGGCGCGGCGCGTGGCTGACACCGTCGGGCGATTGAGGCACGGCCCGCAGGATGCCGTCCTCGAGCGCGTCGAGCGTGCGCACCAGGAGGTCTGCGCCGGCGCCGGCCAGCCGTGACAGCAGGTCGCCCGCGGTGTCCCGCGGGCGGATCGTCTCGGTCAGCATGCCCAGCACGGGACCGGTGTCGAGCCCCTGCTCGATGCGGAACGTGCTCGCGCCGGTGACCTCGTCGCCCCCGATGATCGCGTGCTGCACCGGCGCCGCACCGCGCCAGGCAGGCAGCACGGAGAAGTGCAGGTTGATCCACCCGAGCCGGGGGACGTCGAGCACGGACGGCGGCAGGAGGGCCCCGTAGGCGACCACCGGGGCGGCATCGAGGTCGAGCTCCGCGAGGCGCGCCCGGAAGGCCTCGTCGCGCGGGGACGCCGGCGTGAGGACCTCGAGGCCGGCGTCGAGAGCGCGTTCCTTGACCGGGCTCGGGTGCAGCTGCCGGCCGCGGCCGGCACGAGCATCGGGGCGCGTCAGCACCGCGACGACCTCGTGGCGCGAACCGAGGAGCGCGTCGAGCGACGCCACCGCCACGGCAGGGGTTCCGGCGAAGAGCAGTCGCATGGCGACGATCTTAGGCGGCGGGGATGGGCAGCCCTCTGCGGACCAGGTCGGCGCGCAGCCTGTCGGCGTCGGTGAAGAGCACGGCGTCGAAGCCCTCGGCGGCAGCCGCCGCGACGTTCGGCGCGGAGTCGTCGGTGAACACGGTGCGTCCGGGCTCGAGCTCGTAGCGGCTCGCGAGGAGTCGGAAGATGCGCAGGTCGGGCTTCGCGATCCCCACGTCCCCCGACACGAGCACTGCCTCGAGGAGCCCGATGGCGGGGGCCGCAGGTTCGGCATGGTGGAACGTCTCGGCCGACCAGTTGGTCAGGCCCAGGACCCTGATGCCGGCGCCCACGAGGTCCCGGACGAGCCGCGCTGAACCGTCGACCGGGCCGGGGATCGCGTCGGCGAAGTGCTCACGGTAGAAGTCGAACGCGTCGGCCCGGTGCGGGTAGCGGCGCAGGACCTCCGCACGGGCCTCGGCCCAGGGCCGTCCGGCGTCCAGGCCGTGGTTGATCGTCGGGAAGTCGATCTCGTCGAACATGGCCTCGACCTCGGCCCGGTCCATGCGCCCGACGAACGGGAGGTAGGGGTCCCACCGCACGAGCACGTTGCCCAGGTCGAACACCACGGCGTCCACGCTCATCGGAGCACCAGCTCGCCATCGACCCGACGGGACGTGGGTCGGCATGCGTTCATACGAGCTCCTCGGGGTCGACGCGTACCCGGACGCTGCCGCCCTCGCGGCGCGCGCTGCGCACCGCGACCGAGGCTGCGAGGGTCCGGGCGAGCTCGGCGCTGGCGGCGAGCGGTGCGCGGACCAGGACGCGCACCTGCGGGTCGAGCGAGGCCTGGGCGGGAGCGCGAGCCGCCGAGGACCGTCGACCAGCGCCGGCGCCCCGGGCCCATCCGGTGCCCGGCGCGTCCTCGAACGGCTCCCCCGCCCCGGTCGCCACGGGCACCGGTCCGAGGACGTCGGCGCCGGGCGGCAGGTCGAGACGGTCGACGACCGCCTGGACGGCCTCGCGCGTCCCCGTCACGGACGCGACCCGCACGGCCGGCGGCAGCGCGAGCTCGGCACGCTCGGCGAGCTCGCGTGCGGCGAACCCCGCCGGGTCCCAGCGCACGAGCGCCTGGGTCGGCCCCGGGGCGCCGTCGCCGACGAGCAGCACCTGGCCGCCCGCGTAGTTGCCCCGCACGAGCGCTGCGGCGGCGAGCCATCGGCGGACGGCCTCCTCCCCCGCGCGGAACGACGTGGAGGCGGACGCAACACCGGCGTCGAGCAGCACCGCCGCGGCGTAGCCGGCCACGCAGACCGGTTCCGCGCCGGGCGTCGAGACGACGAGCGCCGGGGTGTCGGGCACGGTCGCGAGCACACCACCCTCGGCGCGCGCGCCCGACGAGCGCACGGGGACGCCCGGGAACGCCCGGCCGAGCTCCTCGGCCGTCCGGCTCGACCCCACGCGGACCGAGCGCAGCGACGCGTACCCGCACTCCCCGCAGCGCCAGTCCGTCGCGAGGCGCCCGCACCACTCGCACTGGGGCACCCCCGCGGCGGACTCGAGCGCGAGCGAGCCGTGGCAGGTGCCGCACCGTGCGATGGCGCGGCATCGTCCGCAGGCGACGACGGGCAGGTACCCGGACCGTGGCACCTGGACGAGCACCGGGCCCACCGCGAGCTGGTCGCGGACGACCCGCCACGCCTCTCCGGGCAGCCGCGCCGCAGCCGCGGGCCCCTCTCTGGCGAGCTCGACGCTGGTCAGCGCGCGGACCCGAGGGGTGCGGGCACGGACTGTCGCCCGGTCAGCGGCGACCTCGCGGGCCCAGCCCGACTCGACGAGCCCTTGTGCCTCGACCGTCCGCCCGTGCGCGGCGACGAGGAAGGCCGCCTGCTCGTGGGCCGAGCGGAGCATGAGCACCTCGCGGACGTGGGGGTACGGGCTGCGCGGCTCCGCGTGGAGGTCGTCCCCGTCGTCCCAGCACACGACGAGGCCGAGATGGGCGACCGGCGCGAACGCGGCCGCCCTCGTCCCGACGACGACATCCGCGTGCCCGCGCAGCGCGGCGAGGTAGGCCCTGTACCGGGGGGCGGGGCCGTCGTCCGCGGTCAGGCGCACGTACCCGCCCGCGGCTCCTGGCACCCACGCGGGCACCCCGGCCACGTCGAGAGCGGCGCACACGCGCGCCACGTCGCGCGCGTCGGGGACGACGACGAGCGCGCCGCGCCCCCCGACGACGCAGGCCGCGACCGCCTGGGCGACGGCGTCCGGCCACCGTTCACCCTCCGGCCCCGGCAGGGCGGTCAGGACCGCCCGCGGCGCCCCGCCGGCCGTCAGGTGCTGGAGGAACGCCGGTCCCCCGCGGTACGGCAGCCACGCACTGGCGGTCAGCGTGCCCGGTGCCCGGACCGCCGCTTCTGCCTCCGGCTGCGCCTCGTTCTCCACGCGCGCATGGCGCGGAGGGATCGCGAGCCGCAGGACGTCGGCCAGGGTCCCGGCGTACCGGTCGGCCACGGCCCGGGCCAGGTCGCGGACGGCGGGTGTGAGGACCGGCTCGGCCGAGACGACGCGGCGCAGCGGGATGAGCCGCCCCTCGTGCTCGGCACGGTCGACACGATCGAGGACGTATCCCATGACGTCCTGGCCGGCGAACCGGACCCGGACCCGCGTTCCTGGCTGGGCGCCGTCCGACATCGGCTCCGGGACCAAGTACTCGAACGGTCGATCGAGGTGCGGCAACGGCAGGTCGATGCAGACCCGCGCCACCGGGCGGTCGGCGGCGGCCTGGACCGCGTCAGCGCGGGCGGCGGACCGACGGCCGGTGACAGGTGCAGGTGAGGTCAGGCCCGCGAGGGTCAGCTGCTCACCCCACGCGCCCGCGCCCTGTGCCACCGGCTCCCCTGTCACGTCCACGCGCCCATCTCATCACCCGGCGGCGACGTGGCGAGCCGGTCGTCCCCAACGTGGCGGTCGCCCCGAGCCGGGGACACGTGCGGTGGTGTCAGCCGACGGCCGACTGCAGGTCGCTGACCCGGTCGGTGCGCTCCCAGGTGAACTCGGGCAGCTCGCGGCCGAAGTGCCCGTAGGCCGCGGTCCGCTGGTAGATCGGTCGGAGCAGGTCGAGGTCACGGACGATCGCGCCGGGACGCAGGTCGAAGACGTCGCGGATCGCGGCCGTGAGCCGGTCGACGGGGACGGTCTCGGTCCCGAACGTCTCGACGTACAGCCCGACGGGGTGCGCCTTGCCGATCGCGTACGCGACCTGGACCTCGCAGCGCCGCGCGAGGCCCGCAGCGACGACGTTCTTGGCGACCCACCGCATCGCATAGGCCGCGGAGCGGTCCACCTTCGAGGGGTCCTTGCCGGAGAACGCACCGCCGCCGTGCCGCGCCATGCCTCCGTAGGTGTCCACGATGATCTTGCGTCCGGTGAGCCCGGCGTCGCCCTGCGGGCCACCGACGACGAACGTGCCGGTCGGGTTGACCAGGAGCTGGTGCCCGCGCACGTCCAGGTCGACCGTCGCCAGGACGGGAGCGACGACGTGCTCGGCGACAGCGCCGGCAAGGTACGTCTCGAGCTGGATGTCCGGGTCGTGCTGCGTCGAGATGACGACGGTGTCGAGACGGACCGCGCGGTCGCCGTCGTACCCGATGGTCACCTGCGTCTTGCCGTCCGGGCGCAGGCCGTGGATGACGCCCTCCTTGCGGACGAGCGCGAGCCGCTCGGCGAGCCGGTGCGCCAGCCACACGGGCAGCGGCATGAGGCTCGGGGTGTCGTCGCTCGCGTAGCCGAACATCAGCCCCTGGTCGCCGGCGCCCTGCAGGTCGAGGGGGTCGTGGTCGGAGCTGTCGACCCGCACCTCGAGCGCCTTGTCGACGCCCTGGGCGATGTCGGGCGACTGCTGGCCGATCGACACGGAGATGCCGCACGAGTCGCCGTCGAACCCGATCCTCGACGAGGTGTAGCCGATGGCCCGGACCACCTGACGCACGATCTGCGGGATCTCGACGTACGCGCTCGTCGTGACCTCGCCCGCGACGTGCACCAGGCCGGTGGTCACCATCGTCTCGACGGCGACGCGCGCGGACGGGTCCTGCTCGAGCATGGCGTCGAGGATCGCGTCGGAGATCTGGTCGCAGACCTTGTCGGGGTGCCCTTCGGTCACGGACTCGGACGTGAAGAGGCGAAGGTCGCGTGCAGTCATGGGGCACAGATTAGTGCCACGGGCAGCCACGCCGGGTCGGGCTACCGCAGAGTGGCGACCGCGTCCCACACCGCGTGGGCGACCGCGGCCTTGCTTCCCGCGGCGCTCACCACGACGTCGCCGTGCGCATCGAGGATCGTCACGGAGTTGTCGGCCGTGCCGAACCCGCGACCGTCTCCGACCGCGTTGACCACGAGCAGGTCGGCGCCCTTCCGTCGCGCCTTGGCGCGACCGTGCTCGAGAACGCTCGCGTCGGAGTCGCCGGTCTCGGCGGCGAACCCGACGACGAGCTGACCGGGCCGCAGCCGCTCGGCTGCGAGCTCCGCGAGGATGTCGGGGGTCTCGACGAGCTCGAGGACGGGGGCCGAACCGTCGGGGCGCTTCTTGATCTTCGTCTCGGCCGTCGTGGCCGGACGGAAGTCGGCGACTGCCGCAGCCATGACGACCACGTCGGCGTCCTTGGCCGCGGCACGCACGGCGTCGCGCAGCTCGGCGGTCGTCTCGACGGCGACCACGTCGGCACGCGCGGGCGCGGGAAGCGTCACGTTGGCTGCCACGAGCGTCACGCGGGCCCTCGCGCCAGGGCGGTCTCGGCCAGGGCGAAACCCTGCCTGCCCGACGAGCGGTTCCCCAGGAAGCGCACCGGGTCGAGCGGTTCGCGGGTGCCGCCGGCCGAGATGACGACGTGCTGACCGGCGAGGTCGTGCGGCGCGTCGGTACCCCCGACGAGCGCGAGCGCGGCGGCGACGATGTCCTCGGGCTCGGGGAGACGCCCGCGGCCCGTGTCCGCACCGGTGAGCCGGCCGGACGCGGGCTCGAGCACCTGGACGCCGCGCGACCGCAGCGTGGCGACGTTCGCGCGCGTCGCGGGGTGCTCCCACATCTCGGTGTGCATCGCCGGGGCGAGCAGCACCGGGCATCGGGCGGTCAGGAGCGTGGCCGTCAGCAGGTCGTCGGCGCGACCCGTCGCTGCCCGTGAGAGCAGGTCGGCTGTCGCCGGTGCCACCACGACGAGGTCGGCGCCCTTGCCGAGCTCGACGTGAGGGACGTGCGGGACGTCCTCGAAGACGTCCGACGGCGCGGGCTCACCGGACAGGGCCTCCCAGGTGGCCCGTCCGACGAACTCGAGCGACGCGCGGGTGGGGATGACGCGCACGTCGTGGCCCGCCTCGGTGAGCAGGCGCAGCACAGATGCGGCCTTGTAGGCCGCGATGCCGCCTGCGACGCCGAGGATGATGCGCATGCCGGACCGGACGCTCGGAGCGGTGCCGCGCGAGGCGGCGCCCGCTCAGGCCTCGGGAGCCTCGACGGTCTCGATCGTCAGCAGGCCCGCGTCGATCTCGCGCATGGCGATGGACAGCGGCTTCTCCTGCGGGCGGGTGTCGACGAGCGGCCCGACGTTCTCGAGCAGACCCTCGTTGAGCTGCGAGTAGTACGCGTTGATCTGGCGCGCGCGCTTGGCCGCGAACACGACGAGCTGGTACTTCGAGTCGGCGCGCTCGAGGAGCTGGTCGATCGGGGGCTTGGTGATGCCGATCGGATTGGCGATGGTTCCAGACACGTATGACTCCCGCAGGTCGAGGGTGGGCTTCGTTGATCTTACCTGGTCGGCAGGCCCATGACCTGGATCAGCTCGTCGGTGGCCCGGTGCACGTCGTCGTTGACGATCACATGGTCGAACTCGGACTCGGCGGCGAGCTCGACGCGCGCCGTCGCGAGCCTGCGCTGTCGCTCGGCGGCGTCCTCCGTACCGCGTCCCACGAGCCGGCGCTCGAGCTCCTCCCACGACGGCGGCGCGAGGAACACGAAGCGAGCCTCGGGCATCGTCGCCCGCACCTGACGCGCACCCTGCAGGTCGATCTCGAGCAGCGCGGGCTCCCCCGCCGCGAGCCGCTCCTCGACCGGCCCGCGGGGCGTTCCGTACCGGTTGCGCCCGTGCACGACGGCCCACTCGAGGAGCTCGCCGTCCTCGATCATCGCGTCGAACTTCTCCGGGCTGACGAAGTGGTAGTGCACGCCGTCGACCTCCCCCGGTCGTGGCGGGCGGGTCGTGGCGGACACCGAGAGCCAGACGCGGGGGTACCGGGCCCGCAGGTCAGCGGACACCGTCCCCTTGCCGACGGCGGTCGGTCCGGCGAGAACGGTGAGCCGGGCAGGCGTCGTCGTCATAGGTGGTGCGCATCTCCTGGGTCAGCCCGCCTCGCTGTGCCGACGGGTCCGGCTGGTGCCTGGGGGCTGAGGATACGTCCCCCCGGCCCCGTCAGCCGAAGCGCTCGATGAGTGCCTTGACCTGGTGCGGTCCCAGCCCCCGGACCCGCCGGGTCTCGGAGATGCCGATGTCGGCGATGATCGCGTGCGCCTTGACCTTGCCGACACCGGGCAGGGACTCGAGCAGGGCGAGCACCTTGAGCTTGCCGATGACCTCGTCCTTCTGACCCTGTGCGATCACCTCGGAGAGCGTTCCCTGGGAGTACTTGAGGCGGTTCTTCACCTCGGCCCTGGCCTGCCGGGCGGCGGCCGCCTTTGCGAGCGCGGCTGTGCGTTGTTCAGGAGTCAGCGGGGGGAGTGCCACGCGAGTCACCTTCTCGTCAGCGGGACGTGATCGTGAGTCCGAACCTAGCGACCATGTGGTGACCTCGGCAACGCGAACGTCAACTCAGTGCGGCGCGCGCCTCCGCTGCTGCCGTTCGCGCCGCTGCCAGCAACGATGCCCGATCCGGCCCCGCGGCGAGAACCCCGCGGGAGGACGACGCCAGGACCGTGCCTCGTGCGCCCCCGAAGACCGCTCTGAGCTCCGTCGGACCCGCCCCTGGGCACCGACCCCAGGTGCCAGCAACGGGCCGCGTACGACCGCCAGGTCGATGCCGAGGCGTTGGGCTGCGGTGCCGATCGTGGCGCCGACAACGAGTCCCACGGAGCCCATGGCCGCGCCGGACACCGCGAGCTCGCGCGCGTTGAGCTCGGCGGCGTGCGCCGCGATGCGCGCCGCGACGGCGACGCCCTCGGCGTCCCGGGCGTGCTGGACGGCCGCACCCTCGGGGTTCGACGTGAGCGCGAGGACGAAGAGTCCGCGGCCTGACGCGGCGGCCGCGTCCACGGCCGGCGCGAGCGACCCGAAACCCAGGTACGGCGACACCGTCAGTGCGTCCACGGCGAGCGGCGAGCCGTCGCGCAGGTAGGCGTCGGCGTAGGCCGCCATCGTCGACCCGATGTCGCCGCGCTTGGCGTCGAGGATCACGAGGGTCGTCGTGGCCCGCGCGGCCGCGATCAGCTCCTCGAGGACCGCGATCCCGGCCGAGCCATGGCGCTCGAAGAGCGCCGACTGCGGCTTGACCGCCGCGACGTGGCCGCCGACCGCGTCGAGCACCGTGCGGGAGAACTCGCGCAGGCCGCGCACGTCGTCGGGCAGACCCCAGGCCGCCAGCAGCGCCGGATGCGGGTCGATGCCCACGCAGAGCGGACCGTGGGCCTCCATGGCGGCCCCGAGCCGCGCACCGAAGGTGGTCACGGATCCCCCGCCGCCGCTCGAGCCGTCGCTGCTCACGCGCCCGCCCGGGCAGTGCGACGCGCGGCGGCGGCGGCGTTGTGCTCCTGGAGGCTCGTGACCGAGAACGGGCCCGACAGCGTCGCCTCGATGCCCTGCACGGCCGCGCCCAGCTGCTGCACGGTCGTGACGATCGCCTTGTCGGCCGCGGTCGTCGCCGCACGGATGGCGTACCCGTCACGCCGCCCGCCCTGCCCGGACGGGGTGTTGACGACGATGTCGACCTTGCCGTCGGTGATGAGGTCGACGATCGTCGGCTCGCCGTCCTCCCCGACGCCGCGCGAGTACTTGCGCACCGTCCGGGACGCGATGCCGCTGCGGCGCAGCACGACCGCGGTGCCCTCGGTGGCGAGGATCTCGAACCCGAGCTCGACGAGGCGCTTGACGGGGAACACGATCGAGCGCTTGTCGCGGTCGGCGACCGAGATGAACGCGGTGCCCGACGTCGGCAACCCGCCGAACGCGGCGGCCTGCGACTTGGCGAAGGCCGTCGGGAAGTCGACGTCGAGGCCCATGACCTCGCCCGTCGACCGCAT